>DAOVJL010000031.1 GCA_030673275.1 Sulfurimonas sp. | reverse complement strand
TCATATGATGATTGAAAAAACAGATACCCGCCATAATCAAGAGTATTGTTCATATAAATGTTATGCTCTTGTTGAACAAGATTTACTTTATCTATTAAGGTAACATCACTCTCGTATGATGAAGGACTCATCGAACCGGGATACTTTGCCAATATGAAATCTCTTAATCTTAGTGAAAACGGTAGTTCAAGAATCTTCGAACCCCATTCAAGTGAAAATTCGACATTATCTATTTTAAAATTCTCTGCAAACCCTTTATATCGCTTTCCTTTACCCATTAGAGCTACCTCACGATGCTCTCCGTTATATTCAACATCTACTATCAATGCAGAGAGTAACTGCTCATTAGTTTTTAACTGCTTTTTTGCAGTTTTATTATATTCTTTTTCACTAACCAGCTTCACAGAAGCTTTACTAAGTACTGTTTTTGCAACAAGTTGTATACCGTTGATGTTGTACATTTTTCCAGCATCAAACTTATAGTGTTTTCCTACTTCGTATGAACCTTCAGATCTGTCAGTCATCTTTAGCCATTTAATAGGAACATTTGATACAAAAGATATATTATCACCTTCACTTATAAGGTGAATAATAGGTTTATTATTTACTGTTGGTTCTTTATCAAAATAGATAGCTAACGGTCCAAGATCCAGTAGTTCATCACTTGAAAGAAAAAATTTTTCAGGACCCTGAGGTGTATTGACAAGAAATTCAACCATCGGAGTTCCATTTGGATTTTCAACTAAAGTTTTAACTGCTTTTCCAATAAAATTTTTATAGGTAACACTAAGCTCTTTACCGTCAACATCAAGTGAGTTATCAAACTCTCTGCCACCAAGCTCTGACATATAAATAACATCATCTGTATAAAACTCTTTAGAGCCTTTTTTTGCACCTATCTGTAAGAATGCATCTGATGAAAGCATTCTATGCTCAGTAGCACCTTCACGAATATGCATAACACCTTCATGACCATAGTAACGCGTAATTCCTGAACCGATTAAAACAACTAAAAAACCTATATGAAAAAGAAGAACAGGTATCTTCTTTTTCTGAATCATCTTGTAACGGAAAATATTTCCAACTATACTGATTCCAAGCAGTATTTGAACAGCTTCAAACCATCTACTTGTGTAGATGAGTGCCCATGATGTATTTACACCATAATCATTCTCTATAAATGTTCCTACTGCACTCGCTATCGCGAATATAAGAATCAAAGTTACCATTAATTTCATTGAAATTAAAAATGACCATATTTGTTTAACAAATGACATATTTTTCCTTGTAATCTCTTATGAGAAGTTAGTTTATCACACACTTACTAAGCGATGGTTAACGTGTAGCTGTCGTATCTTCTTTTGGTTTTTCTTTTTTTAATTCTACGGATGGTTTCTTAATATTTTCATCCATAAAAACTTCCTCTTCAAGATGCTTAATTGCAATAATTTTCCACTTATCACCATCTTTTTGCAAAGTATAATTCATTTTATAAAAAATATTAATTGGTTTTAATGCATAATCTTTTTTTACTAAGTCAGCATAAGCATATGTCCAATTTTCCATAGTATTTATCGTTGCATTGTTTTCATTATAAACAATAGGAGAAAATCTTAAATCATTTATTTTAGCCACCATAGCAAGATTACTAAACTTCCATGAATCTGCCCACACCATAAGCTTCTCATGAACCTTATACGAGAGCATATCTTTTAAAAGATGAGTATTTCCACTTTTAGCCATCTTTATGATTCCATAATTATATTTTAGCAGAGCATCTTTTATATACTTGTCTTGATTTGCATAGATTGATGTAACACAAAAGAGTGTTACAACTATCGTTAAAAAATAATTTTTCATTTATTTTATCTTTTATGGCGTAACTGAAAGAGCATCATAACCGCCGGCATTATCGGCATGACAGGCACCACCACGGCAGCCACCGCCACCGCCGTCTGCATCGTAAACACGGCCTGTGTCAAAATCACCGACTTCAACCCCAATTGGATTCTTTTTAAATAGTGATATTTGTAAGCTATTTCCTCCATAGTTATACGGTGCAGGAAAGTTCTTGTACCCGATGAGTCTTGACACCTGTGAACCATGTGGAATGGCAACATGACAGGTAACACAATTGAAATTTTCAGTAGCCATCTGCCCACCCCACTCTTTATGAGGGTATGTGAGATCATGGCAATTCTTACAAAATAGAAAATTATCCCCAGATGTGTCAATATCATCCAAATCATAAAGGGTCGTAACGCCTGGTTTAGTCGGCCAAGATGTGTTAGTACCTTTTAGCATAAATGGCTGATCTGAACCGTGCGGACCTTTTGGGTCAACACCAGTCTCATCTTCGGCTCCATGACAATCAGAACAGTACATAGTATTTGCTCCTCTCCCTGTTATCCATGGATCAAGAAGTTGCAATGCATCTAGGGCTTTTGGTACAGTTGAATTAGGTCTTTCATTGGCACTAAACACAACAGGATGCCCTGATTTATTATTTTTGTTCATCTCCCAGGCAACATCAGTCAATGGTATTCGAGTGGCTAGATCTTGTGTTTCATGCCCACCGGTGTTAACACCCCAAATTGCACTGCCAAGTCCCCAGTAAGAGTGACATTTAAGACATATCTGATACTCTTTTTCAGCTGATTCCATCGTTGTAAAAGTTGTAGGCTGTATCCACTCTGTCGGCCATATTGGCTCAACACCATTAACTCCCTGCAGTACCGGAGAAACAAGATTAGTAGGTGTTGTCGGATACATGTCAGCATCTGCCACATGTTTGTTGGCTGCAACTTTATGTGGATTATGGCAATCTACACACTCCACATGTTTTGAGTCAATAAAACTTAATCCTTTAGTATCTGCCGGAAATCTTGTTATATCTGTTCCATAAAGTGTATCAAGATTTGTGTGAACACCATCTTGATCATTTACCATTCCGTGTCCATTTGATCTATTTAACACTGTCTCTATCTCTTTAGTACTCGCCAAGATTGAACCTGTTCCATGACAAGGAGCAGTGGTACGATCATCTGATGCACCCATATAACAGGTATTTTGCTCAACTTTTCTTTGAAGGTAAGCTTGTCCGGACTGTGCATTATGCGGTGTATGGCAGTTTACACAATAAAATTCATTAAGCGCAGCTGTTCCGTATTCCGCAGCAAGTCCGTCAGTGGTATAAGCATCTGTTAGAAGGTTATGCGGATTGTCAGCACCGGCAATACCCTCGCGTTTACTATGACACGATATACATGTAGTAACTATATTTTCCGCAAGAGTTGTTCCTGAACTTACATGTAAAAACTTATTACTTTCACCACCGGCATTTGCTGCTTCTTTATGTGGGTCATGACAAGATGAGCACTCTACATATTTTTTTTCCGGATAAGAGGCATATTCATAAAGTTTTAGTGGGGAAGTTGGCGGGTCTAATAGTTCAGCTGTACGGGTACCTGTATCAAAAACCACATCAACAGCCTCCAGAGTCGTCGTATACTCTACACCAACTGGATGATGAACAGACAAGTCTGTTCCGATAAGTCCTGCTGCTCCTGCCGGAATAAATCCACTCCCATCAACACCATCCATAGCTATCTTATCTGTGCCCATAAAAACTCGTCTCAGTTTATAAACAGAACCAACGGCAATAGTTCCATCATGGCAACTTAAACACTGTCTTGATAGCGCACCGGGAGTATCATTATCCGTTCCAAGATCTGTCTCAAGCGCAGGATATCCTAAGCGTCGCAGATAAGTACTGTCATACATATCATAATTAGTTGTCGGCATACTTCTGTTCCATAGTGGCTTTCCAACCGGTCTTGAAACATGCGGTATATGACAGAATACACACACTTCTTGCTCAGTTTGAGCCAATATTGTTCTGTTCATATCTGGAATAATTGCACTTGATAAATTATGTTTTGTATTTACAATAGAACCGGAGAGTTCAGCATTTATAAATAACAACAATCCTAAAATTACAAAAAATATAAGCTTCATTTTCAACTCCTTTTTTATTCTGTTTCAAGTCGTTTAAAGACTTGAAATCTTCCATTATTGGTGTCAACAATGTACATATTATTCTCAGAATCTATAGATATATCTTCAGGAAGAGCAAACTCACCCGGACCTGAGCCATAATGACCAAGAACCATTAGCAACTCTCCATTTTGATTGAAAATCTGTATATTATTAAACAGAGTGTCACCTACATATATGTTGCCATTGTTATCTAGTGATATTCCTCTAGGACTCCCAAAATCGCCAATAGTTTGACCTAATTGACCAAATTTATGTAAAAACTTTCCATTTTTATCAAGTATTTGTACACGATGATTCATAGAATCTGTTACATATAGCTTTCCGTCTGCTACATCTATAAATGTAGGTCTGTTAAACTGGCCATCTC
The DNA here is from genome assembly GCA_030673275.1 of Sulfurimonas sp. Classification (GTDB taxonomy): domain Bacteria; phylum Campylobacterota; class Campylobacteria; order Campylobacterales; family Sulfurimonadaceae; genus Sulfurimonas. Next base: position 4,508 of record DAOVJL010000031.1, on the reverse strand, counting down.
CAGAGCCTTTTGAACCGATAGAGTTAATAAACTTACCTTTTAGCGTAGTTACATGTATTTGACTTGCTACAGTATCAACAATGTAAAGTTTTGTCTCATCAGTACTTATCGCAATCCCGACAGGTCTTTGAAATTGTTGCAGTGCTATTGTATAACTAAAATCTCCATCTTTTTCAAATACATATACCTTAGCTCGGACAGAATCTGTAACATAAATATTGCCTTTGCTGTCTGACACAACATCTATTGGGTAAAGAAAAGTTTCATCATCAGAACCTGCAACAGTAATCATTTTCTCCTCTTTTTTATCAAAAATAAAAAGAGTTTTTAAAGAAATATCAGTCACATAAATTCTATTTTTATCTGCATGTATACCAAAAGGAGAGAACAGAGCAGACTCTTCTTCACCAAATAAAAACTCAAAAGCTTTTGCAAAGAATCCTTTTTCTATTCCTAAATCTTTAGCTTTTTTAACAGAAGAGATATACTCTATTTTTGGCTCATCAGGTGGTGGTGGCCATACTAGCCTTGCAGTCTCTTTAGCACTGAGAACATCAACAGTTACTATAAACAACAGTATATATAAAAATTTATTCATTTTTTACCTTTTAAAACTTTCGTGTCAATTGCATTTTAAAGCTAGCACGCTCATTTTCTACCTTTTTAGCGGTAGTCGTAGCTTGTGTTTCAGATTTAGTATATCGATAGTTCATTGACATAGAAGTCTTACCTGCACTATATGTTAGACCCATACCACCCGCATACTGTAGAGTATCATAATATTTCTTTATATTTATATTTGAGCTAAATCTTAATCTTCTAAAGAAACGATAATTTAAGTTTACAGCAGCCGTTGGAGTAAGGCTATTTTTGGTTGATATATCAGTAGTTGTGCTCAAATAATTCATACCAAAATTAAATGTAATGCGTCCTCTCATACCTAAACGAAAATAAAAATTCAAACTATCTTGTAAACTTCTTGTCGAATAAGAACTGCTTTCTCCAGCATTTGAATTGTTTGACATTGAATAACTGGCAGTTAAGCTATTGTTAACAATATAAAAAACTCTTGATACTAGAGCTAGATCAAAATTAAATCTTTGCTCTTGCCGGTCTTCTGAACTTGTTATCATATTTACACTAGCATTCATACTTAAACGAGATTCAATAGATGACAACTCTTTAGTAGCACGTGCGTTAACACCAAAAGTGTATCTCTCGACAGCATTGCTAGTACTGGTGCTACTTGTACTGTTTATGTCTTTAACTTGCGTTATTGTAGAGTCACTTTTTTGAACCATTGCTCTAGTTGATAAACTAAATCTTGTATCTTCAAAAATATCTCTTTTATAACTGTGTGAGGCACTTAAATTAAGATTTGTATTTGTACCTGTTACTGTAGGGGCATCATAAATATATATCGTTGCACCTTGTGCAAGACTGATACCTGATTTTAATTTATAATTAAGTGTTTGACTAACATTGAATGCATTAAATTCACTAGCGACATCACCCTCTTGATATTCCAACTGAGTAGCACTCATAGTGAGTGAAGCATCATAATTTGCTTTTTTGGGTCTCCATTGCAAATCTACATTAGCATCAACTTCCGTTACCCCATAGTACTCGTCAGTTTCATAAGAAGCCTCTGAATTTAATTTTAAATCTTTTAAGATGCTCGTTTTATAAGAAAGTTTTAGCATATCTTTATTATTATCCACGCTTTTAACACTATTATTGAGATAATACTGTACATTCTCCTCTGTCCTATGTGAGTATGTTGCAGATATATTATGTCTTTCACTATTATAACTATATGAACTGTTATAATTGCTGTTTTTTGTATTTTGTATTTTATCAGCATTCTCAGACACAGACTCATGATTTGAAGCTCCATAAGTAAATCTACCAAAAGATGTGCCTACTGACCCTGATATTCCTTGACTTTGTGATTCCTGCACAGTACTAATAGAGTAGTCAGCATATTGTGTTGATGTTGGTGTGCTTTGCTGATTAGCATATATGCGAAATGGATATTGAGTCGCTTGAATAAATTTTAAATCTATTCCATAGTCATTACTAGTATTTTTTTGTGTTGAAGTATTATTTTTAAGTTTATCAGATCTAATCGATCCCTTTAAAGTATACTGAAGCAAACGAGGACTGTAAATATTTCCTGTGTATCCTAAATCAAAATTATTGCTTAAAGTTTGTACAGAAGTAGTATTGCGAGAAGTTGTTGACTCATCTTCTGTATACAAAAAACCCAAGCTTCCATAAAAACCTCTATCTCTATAGTTTCCTGCTGAGAGCATTGATGCAAAAGCTAAAAATAGACACAATAAAATTAGCTTTTTCATATGGTATTACTTTATTATCACCGAATTCAGCATTAGTTTTTGAAGAAGCTCTGCTTTTCGCCTGCCCTCTTCTTTATTTTTCAGATCTTTTTTAAGACCTTTTTTTATCACTTCAAAACTTAGTTGATTCTGCTTTTTTTTATCTTCAACTTTTACTATAAAATACCCTATATCCTGTTCTATAATATCACTGGTTTCACCTATATTCATACTAAATGCTTTTTCTTCAACAGCTTTATTTAATCTGCCTTTGTGAAGATATCCCATATCACCGCCTTTTATGCGACTCATAGCAGTAGAGTACTTAGCAGCTATATCTGCAAAGTCATCTCCGGCCTTTAATTTTTCAAAGGCTTCCTCAATTCTCTTTTTTGCTTTTGTTTTTCCCTTAGGATCTTCAGGATTGTTTCTTACATAAATAAGACGAACTCTGATTTTTTGTGGCTCTTTAAATTTATACCTGTTTTTCTCATAATAATCTTTAAGTTCAGCTTCACTATGATTTACCTCAAACTCTTTTTTATATAGTTTTTTAAGTATTTCATCTTTTCTTACTGCTTTACGAAACTGCTTTTGAGTAAACCCCAATCTTTTATATGTACTCTCTAAAATATTTTTAGAACCGTATATACCAGCTAGTTTTTTCATAACATCATCAACTTCACTCTCACTAACAGCAATATTTTTTGAAACTGCATAGTTTAATAAAAGAGTATCTTCTATTAATGCTTTAAGTGCTTTGTCCTGGAGTATCCTTAGTTTATCCTCATCCAAACTTGAATGGAAATATGCTTTTGGTAATAGTTTTCCAACCTCTTTATCTCTTTCATCAACTGAAATTGCTGTACCATCTACAACTGCAACAGTAGCTTCAGGTAACAGCACTTTTCCTGCTACAAGAAAAGTATTTAACAATACTATTAAAAAAAATATTTTCAATTTATTCCTTACTTTTCTTTGGTTCAGGAGCTTTGATCGACATAGGCTCTTTTTCAAACTCTTTAAGCTCTTTGTACCTTACTGGATTCTTTTGCTTCCATTTTTCACTTATGTATTGAAATGTTTGGACTCTTCCGCTAAATCCATCTGCTATAATTATCTTATCTGTTTCATCTATATAAAGCCCTGTAACCAGTCTAAACCTTCCTTCTGTATAACCGGCAGAGCCAAAATATAGAAGAAGATTCTGCCCTTTTTCATCAAATATTTGAATATTATTAAATGCACTGTCTGCAACATAGATATTGCCATCAGAATCTATGCCGACACCCTTTGGTCTTGCAAATGTTCCTGGTTTATCACCAATACTTCCAAAACGGCTGACAAATTTGCCATCTTTATCAAATATTTGAATACGGAAATTTTGAGTGTCTACTATAACTATATTGCCATTTCTTTGGTCTACTGCAATATTTGTAGGAAAATTAAACTCAGCATCGCCAACTCCCCTTTTTCCGACTGAATAAAGATGTTTTTTAGTAGCAATATCATATGCCTTAAACATATGTCCTTTTGTATCAACTACATAAAGTCTGTTTTGATTTTTGTCAACTGCTATACCGGTCGGATGATTAAATTCAAGCCTGCCTCCAAGCATAAATTTAAGGTTTCCTTGCGGGTCATAACCATTTATAGTTTTCAGGCGGGAATCGCTTACATAAATAGTCTTATCTTTACCAAAAGCAATACCAACAGGAGAAGCAAGTCTTCCTCTCATTCCATCACCAATAAAATTTAAATCTCTAGTTTTTTCATCAATTACAAATACAATATCTGAACCGCTATCTGCAACATATACTTTACCATCTTGTAAACCGACACCATATGGTTTAACAATATTCATAGATTTATTATCTCTTGTTGCCTCACCTAAAAATAGATCAAGTGCAGTACTTGTGTCAGGCTTACTACCGCCTCTATATGTATTAAGGTAGAGTATTTTAGGCTCTTCCGGGTATGTTGGGTAAGTTATGGTCCACTTAACATCAACTGGTTTTGTGGCACATGCTTGAAAAAAAAGCATAACAAAAACTGATACAGATAAAAAAATAATTTTCATATAAAACTCCGGTTTTTTACTGACTAATATATCAAAATTATTATATCAAAAAAAGTATAATGGGAAATAAAAACGGATAAGAAATAACT
>DAOVJL010000156.1 GCA_030673275.1 Sulfurimonas sp. | reverse complement strand
TGCTTTATAAAACTCTCTACGTGGAAGTATCTGCGTAGCCACTTTGTAACCCTTAAGTTCTAACTGTCCTATAAGCTCACGTACTGTATTTGTCTCATTTTCACTGTTTACAAATACGGCAGATAGATATTGCGAGCCTATGTCTGAACCTTGACCATTAGCCTGAGTTGGATCATGAATCTCAAAAAATGTTTTAGCTAACTGTTTAAAAGAGACCTTTGAGCTGTCATATATTACTTCTACAGTTTCAAGGTGCCCGGTATCCGTTTTAACGACTTCATAGTAGCTTGGATTTTTTACATGTCCACCCATAAATCCAGACCATACGTCTTTAACGCCATTAAGTTGTCTTAGGTAGTACTCAACTCCCCAAAAACACCCGCCCGCAAAGTAGGCACGTGATAGTGTGTCATCATGAATATCTTCTTTTTTAGTTAGTTTTAACGAGATGGAGTTTACACAGTGTCTGGTGTTTTTGGCAGTAAATCCTTCACCCTCAAAAACATGACCCAAGTGTCCGCCACAATTTGCACAGACTATCTCAACTCTTCTTCCATCAGCATCAGGTACTCTTTTTACTGCACCATCAATCGCATCATCAAAACTTGGCCATCCGCAAGATGAGCTAAACTTGTCACTAGAATCATAAAGTGGCGCATCACAAAGCTTACATGTATAAATCCCATTTGATTTTTCATCAGTATATTTACCTGTAAAAGGTCGTTCGGTTCCTTTATGTATTATTACATATTTCTCTTCATCACTAAGTTGTTCAATTTTCCCAGCCCAAGGCTTTAAATTCATTGCATTCATTGTTGTAATTAGTAGTATGAAAATGGTAATAAATTTCATACATATCCTTATAATAATATTTGACATAATTATAGAGAATATAGTTGTAATAAAATATAGTATATTTTTGTGTATTAAATTTATAAAGTTAATTTTATATTACTATTTAATCTTTATCATGAAGTATTTGGTCTAGTATTGAAAATACTTCATCACTGCCCTCTTCCATCTCTTTAAAAGCGTTAAGTAATGCATCAACATTTATATTTTCCTCAAGCATTAAACTAAAGACTTTATTTGTACCATTATGTACCACAGCATGTGGCTTTTCTAATTTTGAATAACTTGAAGTTTTTGAGAAGTTATCTTTGCCGTCACCTTCATAATACCACTTACCCAAGCGACAGCTGTGGTGATCAACAAATTTGAATTGCTCCTCTTTCGTAGCTGCTGAATAGTAAGTATTTACTTTCCATAAAACATGGTCAAGTTTAGCAAGTGACATAAATACTCTATCTGCTGTAAAGCGCATGTCCGCAAAAGAATCTTTCATTTGGGTAGAATTATCTCCTAAAGATTCATTCAATTCACCAATCAGGCTGTTTGAACCAGTTATACCGGCTTGTATCTCTTTTGATTGATCCGATATGCTATTTACGTCCTGTTTCATTGATTGAAGTGAAATATTTATCTCACTTACGGCTTTATCTGTTCTATCAGCCAGTTTTCTTACTTCATCAGCAACAACGGCAAAACCGCGACCATGCTCACCGGCTCTTGCTGCTTCAATTGCTGCATTAAGTGCAAGCAGATTAGTTTGGTCACTAATATCTTTAATAAGTGCTAAAATGCTTGTAATATCATTTGTTCTCTCTGCCAAACCATTAACAGTGGACATAGAGTCATGAGAGAGTTCATTTAAGCTATCAAGGCTTGATACAATATCTGCTGTCTTAGTTGCTATTAGTTCTATACCACTAACAAGCTCATCCGTCTTGTTTAAACTATTTTTAGATGCAGTTACAGACTCGGCCATATTGCCCTGTATGTCTACTATGTTTGTCTTAAGGTGTGCATTTTGCATTTTTATAAGAGTATCTGATATAGTATCAACTTGCTGGGCAGTTACTTCGGATTGCATATCTTCAAGTTCAGCTATGCGGTTAAGAAGTTCCTGGTTCTCGGATACTAAATTTTCTGAGTGTTCTTTTAAGCTATCGTATTCGTCTAGTGATATTGGAAATTTATTAAAGAAATTCATCCGTTCTTCCTCGTTATATAACATACCTAATAATACCATCTTTATCACAAAATATTTTAATTTTCTAGATATTATTAGATGATAATAAGTATAGAAAGAAAATGTCAAATTATTCTTGACACTTTCTTTACAATTCCTTTACAACATATGAATAAGTTTTTAATTAAACTATTCCAACTTTATGAAAATGAAATAAACATACGGTTATAATCATTTACTAAATTTTTGGAGTGAGTAATGAATAGAAAAAAGATATATAATCCAGAGTCAACAGAAAATGTAAATGATAGAAAAATATTTGGCGGTGACCCGACAGGAATATTTGAGCTAAACAATATTAAATATCAGTGGGCATATAATCTTTGGGAAGTGATGTTAAACAATACTTGGTTTCCAAAAGAAGTTGATATGACTCGTGATGTAAATGATTATAAAAATATTACAGAAGCTGAAAAAGATGCTTATGACAAAGCACTTTCTCAACTGATTTTTATGGATTCACTCCAGACAAATAATTTAATAGATAATGTAAATCCTTATGTTACTTCTCCGGAGATTAACCTTATTTTGGTTCGCCAATCTTTTGAAGAAGCACTTCACTCACAATCTTACGCTGTTATGGTTGACAGTATCTCAACAAACTCTGAAGAGATTTATGAACTTTGGCGTACTGACATGATGTTAAAAAGTAAAAATGATGCAATTGCAAGTGTATATGAGGAGCTTTCAACTAACCCGACTGAGCATAACTTTCTGAAGGCTTGTTTCGCAAATCAAATTTTAGAGGGCATCTATTTTTATAGTGGTTTTGCATATCTTTATACACTTGCCCGTTCAGGTAAGATGTTAGGTTCTGCACAGATGATTAGATTTATTCAAAGAGATGAAGTTACTCACTTGGTTCTTTTTCAAAATCTTATTAATACACTTAGAAAAGAGAGACCAGACCTTTTTACAGATAAGTTAAAAGAGGAAGTTATAGCAATGTTCAAGCAGGCTGTAAAGTTAGAGAGTGATTGGGGTAAATATATTACTCAAGGGCAGATTTTAGGTCTTACTGATGATATTGTTGAACAGTACATTCAATACTTAGCTGATGATAGACTTGAGTCTGTTGGGTTTGAAAAACTTTATAATGTTGAAAATCCTATCAAATGGGTTGATGATTTTTCAAAATTCAATGATCAAAAAACCAACTTTTTTGAGGGAACAGTTGCTAACTACTCAAAAGGAAGCCTTAGCTTTGACGACGACTTCTAAAGTGAGCGAGTATAAACTCTGCTCACTTCTTTTTGATACAACTACTTCAGACTATAACGCTAACCTGCAAACACTTTTAAAATATATAGCCCAAACACCTCCAAAATCTTTAATAGTAGCACCGGAAGTATGTTTGAGTGGATTTGACTATGATAACTTTGATGCTGTTTGTGAGTTTTCACATGTAGCAAACGAAGAGATAAAAAAGGTCTCTAAAGATAAAATAATTATACTGACAATGATTGAAAAAAGAGATAGTGAAATTTTCAATTTTGCAAAGATTTTTTATAATGGTGAAGTCGTTTACGAGCGTGCAAAAGCCAGACTCTTTCGTTTTGGTGATGAACATAAATTTATGTCTGAGGGAAGTGATGAAGATATTAAAATCATCGATGTTGATGGTATAAAGATTGGGATACTTATATGTTTTGAACTTCGTTTTAAAGAGTTATGGCAAAAGCTGGAGGGTTGTGATGTTATTGCAATTCCATCTTGGTGGGGAGTTTTAAGAACAGAGCACTTCAAAGCTCTAACTCACTCTCTTGCTATAATCAATCAGTGTTATGTGGTTGCCAGCGATTCTTTAAATGA
>DAOVJL010000237.1 GCA_030673275.1 Sulfurimonas sp. | reverse complement strand
TACCATCCTCTTTAAGAACTCTTCGTAAAAATTTATCTGGCATTTGTGTTAATATACCTGCACCATCACCTGAGTTTTTTTCAGCTCCAACAGCACCACGATGTTCGAGGTTTGCTAAAAGCGTAAGACCTTTTTGTACAATATCGTGAGATGCTTTCCCTTTAAGATGAGCGACAAAACCCACACCACAGGCATCATGTTCAAACTCCGGATCATAAAGTCCTTCTTTTTTTGGTAAATATTCTGCTTGCATAGTTCCCCTTTTTTAATACCTAAAACATATATAATAATAATAGTTTATGCATATTATCCAAAGTAATATTAAATTTTAATTTAAGTTTAATATATAAAAGTAGATTTTTCTATAATGAGGGTAAATTCTGAAGAAAATAGCAATGAAGAGCTATATAGCCTTAAGGATAAAGTTTCAACTTCCTTTGATTTGAGAGTATAAAAAAATTAACTATTTATATCTTCATCATAAATTACTACAGTTCCAGCTAAGAGGTCATGAAGTCCTCTTTTATCTTTTCTGAATGCCACCATTATAAAACCGATAAGAAATGCTAGAGTAGATACTATGTACCCAAATGAGCGAGTTAGAGCCTGTTTATTGTCGATATCTTCAAATGTTTTTGCATCTACGATTTTAATATGTACAAATCTTTTTCCAGGAGTAGCACCGTGCCATCTTCTCCAAAAAATTATAGAAATAGTTATGATTACTATAAGATTAATTATATCCCATGTTCTATCCATTTTAGGCATATTAGATAAAGCTTTATTGGCATTTCCAGACATTGCAGCTTGTATGTTTTGTTGATATTGAGCAAAATCAAACCACTCTCCACCGCTTAAAAAGTAAATAACAATCCCAATCGGCAAAGCAAGAAAAATAGTATCAGCTAGAGATGCAACAAAACGTACCCAAAACCCCGCATATCTTACTTCATTCATCTTTGGTTTCTAAACCTGATAATTCGGTGCTTCTTGGGTGATGATAACATCGTGAACATGAGATTCTTTAAGTCCTGCACTTGTTATCTCAACAAATTCTGCTTTGTCCCAAAAAGTTTCTATATCTTTACTCCCACAGTAACCCATTGATGAACGAAGTCCACCCATCATTTGGTGAACGATTCCAGCTATTGATCCTCTAAAAGGTACACGACCTTCGATTCCTTCCGGAACAAGCTTATCAGCTGCCGTTCCCTCTTGGAAATATCTGTCAGTTGAACCTGTTTGCATAGCACCGATACTACCCATACCACGGTATGATTTATACTGACGACCTTGGAACATGATAGTATCACCAGGAGACTCTTCAGTACCAGCCAGAAGTGAACCGGCCATAATACATGAAGCACCAACAGCTAAAGCTTTAGCTATGTCTCCAGAGTATTTGATACCACCATCAGCAATAATAGGAACACCGTGTTTTCTTGCAGCTTCAGCACACTCAGCAATTGCAGAGATTTGAGGAACACCAACACCGGCAACGATTCTAGTAGTACAGATTGAGCCAGGTCCGATTCCCACTTTAACACCATCAGCACCAGCTTCTATAAGAGAAAGAACTGCTTCTTTAGTCGCGATATTACCGGCTATAACATCTACTTCCATACTCTCTTTGATTTTTTTAACAGTATCTAAAATACCTTTTGAATGACCATGAGCAGAATCAAGAACTAAAACATCACAACCAGCATCAACAAGTGCTTTTGCACGGTCTAGTTGACCAACACCGATAGCTCCACCAACTACAAGTCTTCCAAATGCATCTTTGTTAGAGTTAGGATACTCAATACGTTTTTTGATATCTTTGATAGTTATAAGACCTTTTAAGAAACCTTCTTCATCAATAATTGGAAGCTTTTCTATCTTATTTTTATGCATAATATCTGCTGCATCATCAAGAGAGATGCCTTTTGTTGCAGTGATAAGAGGCATTTTACTCATTGCTTCACTAGCAAGTCTTTTCATGTCTTTCTCGAACCTCATATCACGATTTGTAAGAATTCCAAGAAGTTTATTGTGAGCATCTACAACAGGAACACCAGAGATTTTATATTCACTCATAAGTGCTTCTGCTTCAGCAAGTGTTGCATCAGGATGAACATAAATAGGGTCAATAATAATACCGCTCTCACTCTTTTTAACTTTCGTGATTTGTTTACATTGAGTCTCAATATCCATATTTTTGTGGATGATACCGATGCCGCCAAGTCTAGCCATAGCAATAGCTGCTCTATGCTCAGTTACTGTATCCATTGCAGCAGAAACCATAGGAATTTTAAGTGTGATGTTTTTTGTCAGTTTACTCTCTAAAGATACTTCTTTTGGTAATACTTCTGAATACTGTGGTACTAATAGTACATCTTCAAATGTGAGGGCGCGTTTGCGAATTTTCATCGGTTTCCTTTTGATAATAAAAGTCTGTTTTCTAAAATTCTTTGGATTATATCTTCTTTGTGGTTAAAAAGAGGTAAAGTGATTTATGTAGTGTTTAAATATAGCTATATTTCATCATTCATCCAAGCTTCTATGGCATCGGGAAGAGTCTCAAAACCGCTAACCCGTCCGATGATAAAAACTTCATCAAAAATGTAGCAGCAGATATTGCCATTTGCCTCTAACATAAAGACAGCATACTCTTCTCCACGCACATCTTTTGATATTATTCTCATATTATCAACTATATCGTTAACTTCTACAATATCGTCATACTCGACATCAAGTAGTTCTTTACCGTTACTAGTATATGTAGCCATATTTGCCTCTTTATAGTAATT
>DAOVJL010000068.1 GCA_030673275.1 Sulfurimonas sp. | reverse complement strand
TCATCTGTTTTTATGTCAACTGTCTCTATTGATAAATTACTTGTTGCGCTCTCAATAGCACTATTATCAACTTTGATAACATCCGGAACTTCACAATCTGTTGAAAATATATTTAAATATGAAAATGCAATAAATACCATTGCAGCTATAGCGATATAAAAGAATGTTAAAGTTCCTTTTTTCTTATGTGGAATAAAAACTTTAACTTTTTTTTCTTCTTTAACTTCTACGATATTTTCATCAAAGTAGGTTAAACCATTATTTTTTAATTCACTTAAGTCTATGCCGTATTCTCTCTCCAATATAGAGATAAAACCCAAAAATTGAATACTATTTAAGTTCTCAAAGTTCTCATCTAGGAGAGCTTGAACATGCAATCTAGCAATATGCGTTGTCTCATGAATCTTTTGAGCACCAATATCTTTTAATTTAGCAAAACCTTCATTCATATTCTCATCCTATCCATTAAAATAGCTCCAGCAACACTAACATTTAAAGAGTCAAACTCATGTGACATTTTTATACTAACAATCTCATCCAACTTTGAGCTAACTCTAGCACTAAGTCCCTCTCCTTCACTGCCTAAGAATAGGGCCCTTCTTTGTTTTACTTCTACCTCTCGTATATCACTGCCATCCATATCTGCACCATATGTAGTGAAACCTGATGTTTTCAGGTCATTCATTACATTATGCACATTCTGTTCCAATGCAAATGGCATATCATATAAAGCACCGGTACTTGTTCGCAATATTGCCTCAAAAGGGAGTTTTTTAACCCCACATGCTATAACAGCATCAACACCTAAAGCATATGCTGTTCTGACAATTGCACCAATATTTCCAATATCAGTTAATCCTGATAAAACAAGTACAAATTCACGATTTAAAAATGATTGATAATCATGTAGTTTAAAGTCATCAACCTCTGCCAAAACACCTTGATGAGAAGCATTTTTACACATTTTTCCTGCTGCATCTGATGGAATTCTTTTAATCTCAAAACCGATCTTCATAAGACGAGAATACTCTTTTTTATCTATCTCTTTAGCAAGATATAGAGTCTTTATCCTCTTGGGATGGTTCTTAATAATATAGTTGATTGGCTGTTTTGCATAAATTAACATAAGACATTCTATCTAAAAAAAATTAAAAAATTAAATTTAGATGGTTTTTTATTGCTAAAGTTAGTTTTAACAAGCAGTTTTACAGGTTAAGTAGCCTCTGATAGCAAGCTTTTGTATTTTCACCTGTTATTTTGCTGATTAGTTTTGCTTGAGTTTTCTTAGGTATATCAAGCTCTAAAATATCATTTTGACTTACTGCACTGTCATTATGATGTTTTCCTGCTTCTATTACCACAACCCATTCACCTCTAAAATTATTGTCTAATTTTTTTAAGCACTCGTCCGCTGTACCAAACAGATACTTCTGAAACTTTTTAGTAAGCTCTTTTGCTAAAAATATTTTTCTTGTACTTTCTTCTTTTGAGAGCTCATTAAGAAATTTTTCCAATCTATGTGGTGATTCATAAAGTATTGTTGTAAAACCGCTATTTAAAGCCCCTTGAAGTGAAGCAGCTCTATCTTTGCCTTTATGTGGTAAAAATCCCCAAAAAAGCATCTTTGTCTCAACAAACCCACTGGCTACAAAAGCGGTAAGAAGTGCATTTGCACCTGGAAGAATATCATACTCAATTTTATTTTCCTGAGCATATTTAATAAGTGCCTGTCCAGGGTCGCTAATGCCCGGCATACCTGCATCACTTGCATAAACTATATTTTGCTCAAAAAAAGATGGAGAAAGTTTTTGGATAAACTCTTTTTCGTTATGTGAATGAAGTGAAATAAAATTTTGATTTTCTTTAAAAATAGTGTTGTAACGCTCTTTTAAAATATGGATAAGTTTTTTTGTAACGCGAGTATCTTCGCAAAGTAGTATGTCGGCATTGCTTAGAGCTTCTATTGCTCTAAGCGATATATCGCCAATATTTCCAATCGGAGTTGGAACTAGTTGTAACATATTAAATCTCACCTAATCTGAACAAGTCCAGATTATGCTCAGTCACTAAAGCTTCGCCTTTGGCGAGAAAATACATTAAAGTTATTATTTTTTAGCGTAACGTGCGTTGAATTTTTCAATTCTACCAGCAGTATCTACCATACGCTCAGAACCTGTGAAGAATGGGTGACACTCATTACAAATATCAATTCTCATTGACTCTTGTTCACTTTTAGTTTCAAAGCTGTTTCCACATGCACAAGTTACAGCACAAGTTACTAAGTTAGGGTGAAGATCTTTTTTCATTTTTTTGCCTTTTGATACTCGTTTGTGTGCGAATATCTATATATTTTTTAAATCCGTATGGGTGCGGATTTTTGTAAGTGGGATTATATCGAATTTTTTCTTAAAGCTAAAGTAATATTTTTGATGCCACTGCCATAACAGCGCTTTCAGAGCGTAAAATCATAGGGGTATCAAATCTAAAAACTTCCAATGAAGATAATAACTCTTTCTCATTTACTGAAAAACCACCCTCGCAACCAATTAGCACAGTCTCAAAATCTGCACTATTTTCTAAAGTGTTGTCACAAAAATCAAATACTTTCGTATCAGGAAATTCATCTATAAAATCTTTTATATTTTTATACATGTCAAACTCAAGAAATGAGCTTCTTCCGCTCTGTTGCATTGAAGCCTCTACAATTCTCTCAAACCTTTTAAAATCCAGTTTAAAATTTTTCTGACTTCTGTCACAGGTAATAAAAGAGATTTTTTCTACTCCTATCTCGCAAAGTGATGGAAGAACTTTTTCTATTGATTTTGAGTCTATAGCGCACCAAGCTACATGTAGAGATTTTTCACTTTTTACTTCTTTGACATGTGAAGATATTAAAGAGAGTTCCAAACTTCTCGCTTCTACACTTTGGACTCTATAGTTATGAAGTGTTTTTATATCTTTTCTTGAACGAAAACCGAGCTCATTACCCTCAACATGTCGTCTGACTTTTACAAGATATTTGTAAAGTTCCCCTTTGACATTTAAGAATTCCTTTCCCGCATCATCATCAAGTATATATATCAAATCCACATCCAAAAAGAGATAGATAGTGTTACAAAAACCTCAAGAGCCAAAATTTTAAAAGCAAAAGATTTATACTTTTTTAAAATACCCTTTTCTTTTTTGTTTAAATACTTTAGTTTTGAAGTTCTTTTAACTTCTAAAAATATCAAGATTACCGCAAATATTATCATAGCTATATTTGCTATGGTAAAATCTAGATGTTTAGCCGCCATCATAATAACACCGGTAAAAATAATCAAACCTATCGTAGTTGAACCAATAGGCGTAAAAATACTTACAAATCTCATATATTTACTTATATCTTTTGCACGCAAAAGCATAAACATATTAATCAAAATCACAACTAAAACCGACATAACACCATAGTTATGTGCTACAATACTCATATCATACATTTCATTTATAGCATTCATAGCGGAATTTTACTATAATATAACAATAAATAAACTTATTTATATTCTGGCTTTAAAAAAGCCTAGCTTTAGTCGCCTTAGCGGCGTCAGCGTAGAAAAAGGGACTAGTTCTTTTTTCGTACTAATAAAATGGAAGGTTTCTTTCATTTTGTGCAACAAAATAAAGGAATTAAATGGCTGTAACAATAGAAGAAGCACTCAAACATGTTTATGAAAACACTACAAAAAAATCTTTAAAAATACTACCGATAGAGTCAGTTTTGGGAATGGTTTTAGCAGAGAATATCGTAGCTTCACACAACCTGCCACCATATAATAATTCTGCAATGGATGGATATGCTGTAAAAGTTAATGGAGCCGGTAAGCTTGTAAAAGTAACTCACACAATTTTTGCAGGTGATGATTCAAAAGAAGTATTAGAGTGTGGATTTGGTATCAAGATAATGACAGGAGCAAAGATTCCATATGGTACGGAGTGTATAGTTCCTATTGAGGATGTAAGTTTTAACAGTTCTAATAAATCTAGTCAAGATACAGAAGTTAATATCATATTACCTGATAACCTAGAAAAAAACAGACATATCCGCTTTTGTGGTGAAGATATTAAAAGTGGCGATCAGCTTCTAAGTGATGGCGAAAAACTTCACGCTCATCATATTACTCTTTTAGCATCACAGGGTATTAGTCATGTAAAAGTATATAAAAAACCAAAGATTGCTATTTTTGCTTCCGGAAACGAACTTAAAATGCATTTTGAAAATGTGACAGACTACCAACTATACAATACGAATACACCGACTTTTTACTCAAGAGCATTAGAACTTGGATGTGAAGTTGATTTTATAGGAACTGCTCATGATTCACTTGAAGATATACATATTCATATCCAGAGTGCAATGGATAGTGACCTCATCATAACATCGGGTGGAGTCAGTGTTGGTGATGCTGATTTTACAAAAGAGGCATTTGGAGCTTTTGGATGCGAAACATTTTTTGACAAGATAGAGATAAAACCGGGAAAACCTACAACTTTTGGTCGTATTGGAGACACTTTAGTTCTAAACCTTCCGGGAAATCCTCTTGCAGCAGCACTGAACTTTGAACTGTTTGGGCAAAGTATAATACTTGCCTTAAGCGGTAACAAATCTAAATATTTAAAAGCTATTCATACAAAAATAAAAAGTGATTACAAATTAAAATTTGGAAGAAGGACTTTAGTTCCAGGTTTTTTTGACGGCTCCTCTTTTGAACCATATAAAAAATTTGCACCTGGAATGATCTCTCCATTGGCAACTTCAAACTCATATATTATTATTGATGAAAATTGCGGTCTTTTAACAAAAGGGAGTGATGTAAAAATAATTCCAACAAGGTTTAGTTTCAGCAGTGAGACGATGCTTAATTTAATTAGTTGCGAGTAATAGTATTAAACACTTTGAGGGTTTATAAAACTCTCACCTCTCTTTACTTTATCCCATAGTTGGCTATCACTCCAGCTATTTTTAACTTCATCAGAAAATATAATCTCATCTAAATCAATTTCACCCATAGCTTTTGAATAGGCATCTTCTTGAAATGCCTGAGCATAACCTGTGTCTGTCTCGTGAACTATAACGCTATTTAGTTTCACCTCTTTTTCACCATTAACACTTGATGTAAGCTTTAAAAGTCTGTCTATCATCAAAAATATTACACGCGAGAATTGCTCACATGAAGGAGATACCGGAAGTTCTATCCATCTTTGTGAATGTTTTTTCATATCTTTTATATAATCTTTGTCATCACCATTCCAAAGTGTTACACCGTGATCAAAACCGTCAATTAAAGACTTCATATTTTGCTTCATTAATCCAAAGTCATAAATCATCTGCCCATTGTCTAAAAAATTAGATTCAAAAAGCAGTTCAACTTTATATGAGTGTCCATGAAGTGAACTTCTACACTTTATACTGGAACACCCTCTAACTATATGAGCATTTTCAAATTTAAAAAGTTTTCTTATTATCATAGAAGTAACATCTTATACACCTTTATTTTGATCCCATATTCGTATATGTAGTCTATCACTAAAATTATAGCCTTTTACCTTACAAAACTCTATCAACGGTTCTGTATTTACCTCAACTTCCTCTTTCGTTCCGCCAAGAGGCATACAGTATACTAACGTTGTCGGTGAGTGGATAATAATTTCAGATATCTCCTCTTCTAGTCCAAGCGTTATTGACTCTGCATCAATAGAAAACTTGAAAAAAGCCTCTTTAGCATTTGTAGCAATAGAGTAAATAACATCGCCTCTAACTCTTTTAGATAAAGGTTCATTAGAATTTGAAAGTTTTACCGATAGAGCAAAGATACACTCTTTATATATTGGATATTTACCAAAGTCTACATGTAAAGAACCGTTTGTCTCAAAAGTAATACGGTGTCCATCTGCATTTAGAGCTTCCAAGAACTCAATAAATAACGGTTCATTCGCATATATTAATGGCTCTCCGCCGGTTAAAACTATGTCTACATTTTTTGGTAGCTCATACTGGTTTAAAATATTTAAAAGCTCTCTTGAACTATTGATTGGAATCCAAGTAGAAGAAAAATGCTCCTTGTTTACAGCATACACTGTATCGCATCCTAAAACTTTTGTGCCATCTTGAGAGAGTTCTTCACAGCCAAAACCTTCACACTTCATATTACATCCGCCAAAACGGAAAAACAGTGATGGCGTGCCTGTATACTTACCTTCACCTTGTATAGAGTAAAAATGTTCAACTAAGTAGAGCACTTATTATCCACCGGTCTCGTAAAAAGCACGGGATGAAGTCTCACCATCTTCACCACCCCAGCGATTTTTTTCTGGTTTTGTTCTTACTACTTCTCGCAGTACCTCTGCGGCAGCCTTAATATCACCAGCTTTAATAGCCTTACCAATACTCAGTGCTTCATCAAAGTAAAGACATGGGATAAGATTTCCCTCAGCAGTAAGACGTATGCGATTACACTGCTTACAAAAATCATCTTCATAAGGCTCGATAAGACCAAATCTATAGCCATCTTTCATGCGGAAGTAGTGTGAAGGTGATGAACCGTCAAAGCCCTCATCTTCAAACTCATAATGTTCACGAAGCAGTTTCAAAAGCTCATCAGATTTCAAACCGCTTATCTGGGCAGCAGCAAACTGATTATCCATATACTC
>DAOVJL010000150.1 GCA_030673275.1 Sulfurimonas sp. | reverse complement strand
CCTATATCTGTAGGTAAAAATTCACTTCTTGGCGCAAACTCTACATGCGGCATTCCTTTAGGTGATGGCTGTATTATTGATGCAGGTTTGGCAATTCTTGAAGGTACAAAAGTAGGAATTTATCCTGAAGAGCTTACTAAAATTCAAGAAGTAAACAAAAACTTAACTATGAATGGTGAAATTTTTAAATGTAAAGATTTAGCAGGACTTAACGGTCTTCACTTTAGACAAAACTCTATGACAGGTGAGGTTACAGCTTCTCGTTCAACTAGAGAGATTAAACTTAACGCTGAACTTCACTAAATAAATAACTTTTACATATAGAAAATATTCTATATGTAAAAAACTACTTTAAATAAATAAACCTACTTTTAGCTTCTTACAATTATAATATGTATCTAACAAGGAGTGTAAAATGAATATTTCAAATAATGTTTCATCTATACAAGCTCACCAAACAATGATGAATACAAATGCCAATAATGTGGCAAATGTAAATACAGACGGTTTTATACCTAGCGACACAAGAATGTCAGACGATGGAAATTCTGTTACAGCTCACAACGCAAAAGTTGATGACACAGGTTCTTTGAAGAGTCAGACTGATTTAGCAAAAGAGATTCCAGATCAGATAATAGCGCAAGACGCCACGGCTGCAAATGTTGCTGCTATAAAAACTCAAGATGAGATGTTTGGCTCACTTTTAGATATAAAAGCTTAATATCTAAAAGGCTACTGAGTTAAAATATTCATACTTTTTAAATTTCTAAGTATTTCCGATTCTTCATCATAATTTTCTTGATTTTTGCCTAACTTAAGTGAACTAAACACTGCTTTTCCAATTACAATCCTGCCCTCAACATCATCTTTTAATGTTTTAATTCCCCATGTATTGTGAAAAACCACTATTTCATCATTATAAGTACCAACATAAAGTACAATATGACCTTTTTTATAAAGAAGTGTTTGAAATGGTATAGCTTTTTCTTTGATAAGTTTTATTTTATCCTCATCATTCATACCATTAAAAGATATAACTTTACCTATCTTGCTTTGACGATATGAATTTCTAGGAAGCCATATTCCAAAAGGAGAAAACAGATCTCTAAGCATTGAAGAGCAGTCTCTTTGCCCATACATGCCGCCCCAACCATAGTTTGAGATAGAGACTTCATCTATAATATTGGCTAGATTACTTCTATTAAAAGTCAACACTTCTTTTTGAGCTATATTTTTTTGTATTTTTGATTTAATAAAAAGTGGTTTAGAGTTTTTATATGATGAAACAGTTAAAATAGTATATGTTTTTTTATTTTCTGAAATCAGTGCGAACATCATCCCTATTTTAGATTTAAACAGAAATCCTCCGCTATCGCTATATATCGGTATTCCTTCCTTAACGATTCGTACCTGCTGAGCTTTTTGCCATTTATCGGTATATTGTTTATTCAAGATAACAAATTCATCTGTTTTAATCCATCCGGATGTAAAACTGCTAAAGATATATGCCCACTCTCTATCTTTAGAATAATGTGAAATAAAGATTGGTTTATTTGCAGCTATTATGCTATTTTGCATATAGTCAAAAGGAAACCCTTCACCAGCAAGAGATGGATCCATTAAAAGCGGTTTTATTGTTGGATATGCTCTTATATTTGTCTCTTTGAGTGTTAAAGCTTTTTTATTAATGGTTGCGAATGTATTAAAATTTGCATTCTCAAGCATAGTATCAAAAAAACTCTTCTTTAGTAGTTGAAAATTCTCTCCGTAACTCTCTCCGACACAATATGATGCAAATGGCCACTTTACGGAACTTAAGCTCTCTATTGGTTTTTTAATATTCCACATGCTAAAGTAATATTTTTTGTATTTTTTTTGAGCATTATAAATAGGTACATTCTCTTTTATATTTTTTAAATAAGGAGTTGGTTCTTGTGGCATATGTATTAAATCATATATTTCTTGAGTTTTTTTAGGCTTTATATCAACTAACTCGTCGCAAGTAAGATTATCGTCAAGTCTTAGAATAATATCTTCTAATTTTTGTTTTACTATCTCTTGCTCTATTGGCTTTTGTTGTATCAGCTCCGGTAGCATTAGTTTTGGTTCAGCTGTTTTTTCTTTTACAAATATTATTTCTTTCTTTGAACAACCGGCAAAGATGATGATAGATAAAATTATAAAAATATATTTCAATTAAAAACCTTTAGTCAACATCACCAAATCTGCTAACAACTCTTCCTATAACTTCTATCTCACTTGGGTCTAGTGTTAGAGTTGAGTATACATCATTGTCAGATATTATATCTAGTTTTCCATCTATTCTTTTTTGAACTCTCTTTATAAAAAGACCGGCTTCTGTTCTTATTGTAAATACACCGCCCCTTTGCAGATCAGTTTTACTTCTGTTTATGAAAACTATATCATTATAACTGAAAGTAGGCTCCATAGAGTCACCTGAAACGTTAATCGCTTCTATATGCTTAAGTTCACGTTCGCCACCAAGCATAAGCGCAAACTCATGCGGAATCTCTATCTCTTGAATATCTTCATATTCGGTATCAGCCCCACCGCCGGCAGAAGCATTTATATCGCTAAAATACTTAACCATAAAGAATTTATTTGTTGCATCTACAAGGCTCTCTGGAGATTGTCCATAAAGCATCCAGTTTATAGATATAGACTTCGTTGCACAAAAATCCAAAAGCTCACCAAAAGGAATTTTATTTCTTTTTTTCATAGTTGCAAAATTCATCTGGCTTACACCTAATACATCTGCCACATCTTTGTCAAAGATTTTTCTATCATTAAATTCAGCAGATATAATACTCTTAATCTCTTCTACTACTTCCAAAAAGTTTTTCATGACATTTCCCCCATGTTTAATTCAAATATATCAAATTATAATACTTTTTTTTAATTAAGTCAAAGAAAATATGACAAAATGCAATATTTTTAATAAAAATATAAATTTATGTGTACTATTTAACAATAAATTAAAGGATTTGAAATGGCAATTATAGTAAAAAATGCACAAAGTTTATTGGATAAATTTGAAAACACTCTTGAGATATGGGCTGAGAAAGTTTTTTAAGAGTTTTTGATGTTAGCTCTCTGAGCTGAACTCTTTTATATCCTATAAGCTGGACTCTTCGAGTCCATTGAGTTCTGAACCTTGATTAGATTCAGTAGAATTGTTTAAATTTGCTTCTTTTTTCTCTTGGGCTTCCCTCTCAGCTTCACGTGCTGCTGATTTATTTTTATGGTAACCACCAAAAATAAATATCATAAAGA
Organism: Sulfurimonas sp.; assembly: GCA_030673275.1. Taxonomy (GTDB): domain Bacteria; phylum Campylobacterota; class Campylobacteria; order Campylobacterales; family Sulfurimonadaceae; genus Sulfurimonas. The sequence goes on along the minus strand of DAOVJL010000150.1, from coordinate 698 downwards.
GTATAAATAAAACAATCATCACTCCATCAATAAATGAGCTCATTAGTTTTCCTCAAATGTAGAATATGTTTGTCGTATAGCATCATAAAGAATAATACCTGTGCTTATAGCAAGATTTAGACTTCTACCATTTTTAGTCATTGGTATTGTAATATTTTGCTTTTCATAGGCATTTAAAACATCTTCAGGGATACCTGCCGTCTCACTGCCAAAAAATATAAAGTCACCATCTTTAAACTCTGCCTCAAAATATGGTCTATCTGTTTTAGTAGTAGCAAAGTAAGCATTGTCTGTAATCTCGTTGTTTTTTAAAAAATCATCTATAGACTCCCACACATGTAAGTCCAATTTTTCCCAATAATCAAGCCCTGCCCGTCTTACAGCTTTTTCATCAATATCAAATGCTATAGGTTTGATTATATGCAGAGATGCCCCTGCGTTAACACAGAGTCGTCCTATTGCACCAGTATTGTTTGGTATTTGCGGATTAACCAAAACTAGATTAAAAGCCATTATAATATCTCTCAAAAAATTTATTTTTTGTAGCTTTTAGGTATGCTAACCAATGGCATACTCCATGACAAGGGGGTTGTAGGGACTGAAAGTCCATGCCACTGAAATGGGCTTTGCTCATTTTAGTGCTTATCATCAGAAAATAACTGTTTTATTGGCATATACAAAGATTCTATCTTCTAGTG
>DAOVJL010000071.1 GCA_030673275.1 Sulfurimonas sp. | reverse complement strand
TAAAACTTTTAAAAAACTGGGTTGATTTATCTCTACATGTAGACCTCCCAAAATACTATGAAACTATGGGAATTGACAGAATTATGGCTTGTGAAGCTATAAATGATGGAATCATTATTGACGTTGGAAGTGCCATTACCGTTGATATTGTAAAAGATGGTACCTATGAGGGTGGTTTTATATACCCTGGTATTAAAGCGATGAGTCAAACGTATAAAAATATATCGAGTGTTTTGGATTATTCATTTAATTTTGAGTGTGACTTAGATATAATGCCAAAAAATTCCAGAGATTCCATAAGTTATGGATATCTAAAAACACTTTACAGTGAAATTATATCTCATGATATGGATATATATTTAACAGGCGGAGATGCAAAAGAGTTTGCAAAAATATTTCCAAATGCCAAAGTAGATGAGAGACTGATATTTAATGGAATGAAAAAGATTATGAAAAATACTAAGGAACTTACATGTTAACAGTTGCACTTCCAAAAGGTCGTATTGCAAAAGAGACTTTAGAGATATTTGAGACTATTTTTGGTGAGGGTTTTAAATTTGATGACAGAAAGCTTATTTTAGATACTCCTGATTTTCGTTTTTTACTTGTAAGAAATCAAGATGTTGCAACATATGTTTTTCATCAAGCAGCTGATATTGGCGTAGTAGGGCTTGATACTTTAGAGGAGCAGGGACTTGATGTGATTCGTCTGCTTGACCTTAAACGTGGAGTTTGTAAGGTCTCTATAGGGATGAAAAAAGGTGAAAAACTTGACCTTAACAAACCTGATATAAAAGTAGCATCTAAGATGGTAAATATCACTAAACGCTACTTTGAAGAGCGTGCTGTTTCTGTTGATATTATTAAACTTTACGGTTCAATCGAACTTGCTCCAATCATTGGACTGGCTGACATGATAGTTGATGTTGTTGAGACTGGTGCTACAATGAAACAAAATGGTTTAGAAGTTGTAGAAGATATTATGACATCATCAACTTATCTAATTGCAAATAAAAACAGCTACATCGCTAAAAAAGATGAAGTTTTAGATATCTACGAAAAAATTAATGAAGTTATTAAAGCAGAGCAACAAGCTTAAGATATGACTAATTTAGACCTATATGCCAAAGCTGAGCATCTTTTAGGCATAGAGGAAGCTACAGAAGCACTTTATGACCTCTACCGTTCAGAACTTGATGATTATAATATAAAAACACTTTTAGATGTTGGTTGTGGTCGCGGTGGTTTTATGCAGCGAATGATTAGTGACGGGGTTACATGTAAAGGTGTCGATCTTAGCTCTGTTATGATTGCTGAGTGTAAAGAGCAGGGCTTAGACGCTGAGTGTATAGATGTGCGTGAAGTAGATGGCAAATATGATGCTGTTGTAAGTATATTTGATGTTCTTAACTTCTTAGACAAAGATGAACTTGTTAAGTTTTTAGATGCAATAGCAGACAGATTAAATGATGATGGAATCTTTATAGCTGATATAAACACTATATATGGTTTTAGCGATGTAGCCGAGGGCACAATGAGTAGTGAGAATGAAAAAGAGTTTTTAGTTGTAGATGCACTTTTTGCTAATGATGAGTTGCATACTAAATTTACTCTTTTTGAAAAAACTGAAGATGACATGTATAAAAAATATCAAAACACTATAGTTCAATATTTTCATAAAATAAAAATATTTCAAAAACTCTCAGGTTTAAAGCTTGTGGATAAGCAGACTTTTTCACTCTACGACACAGAGGATAAAACACTTCTTATATTTAAGAAGAGGTAGTCTTTTATTGCGTTTTACTCTTGCATTTTTAATTTTACTGCTTAGTGGCTGTAGTGATAATTCTATAGTTACAATTTATGATAAAAACATTTCTAATGAAAAAATTACATGTATGGAACTTGTTGTTTTTCCTCCTAATGAAATGATTGAAAGTACTCTTAAAAATCAGTATGAATTTGAAGAAAATTGTGCTTTTAGATTAAAAGTTTTTACAAAGGGAAATATAGAGTGTAACTCCAATCAGAATTCTCAGTCAAAAGCTTTAGGTGCCATGCCAAGTTCTTACTTGAGAATGGAGTTAACAAAAGAAAATAGAAAAATTTTAAGTTATTATATAGATATAAAAGATGAGATAAAAAACAGCCATATTGAAGATGGATTTTCAAGGATAAAAAAAGAGTTTTAGCTAGTATTACTCACTTTCTTCTTGCGATAACTCTATTGTAAAAATTGCACCATTTTTATAATTTGAAGCAGTAATTACTCCACTATTTTTTTCAACAATATTTTTTGATATGTATAACCCAATACCCGTGCTGCCATTTGTACTCAGTGATGGTAAAAATATATCTTCAAGTAACCCTTCTTCTATACCGCCGGCATTGTCTCTAATAGATATTTTTTTATTTTCTATAAGTATATTAATTTCTGGGTCTTCTATATTTCTTAGTTTAAATATATCTCTTGCATTATTTAATATAGAAAAAATAACTTGTGAAAATTCATTTATATTACCAAAAGTTTTTTCTACCTCATGAGAAATAATATATATATTAATATTGTCAAAATAGAATGTTGCTTCAATTATAGACAAAATATCAATAACAGAATCAGCTATAAAAAAGTACTCATTTTCATTGGATTGCTCATAAAAGTTTTTAAATGTATCAATTGTCTCCGCCATAAACTCTATAATATCATCTGATTTACCTATAGATTTTAAAATATCATCATTAGTAATAGCAACACCTGTTTCAATTTTTGTTTTATTAAGCAAATTTACAGAACCAAGTGAAGCTAGTGGCTGTTTCCATTGATGTGCTATATGCATTAACAGTTCACCAAGTGCTGCTTGTTTTGATTGTTGATATATCATCTGCTCTTTGAGAGAGTTTTTTTTAACCTCTGCTTGAACTTTTAATTCTAAATCTTTTTCGTAAGCTCTTAGTTTAAGGTGTGTATTAACACGTGATAAAAGTTCATTTGGATAAAAAGGTTTTGATATATAGTCAACAGCCCCCATATCAAAACATTTTTGTATATCTTTTTGAATATCTTCTTGCTTGTTTTTAGAACTTAAAAATATTATTGGAACGTGTGTTATTTTAGGAATATTTTTTAATACTTTACAAACTTCAAATCCATCTATATTGGGCATCATTATGTCAAGTAGTATTAAATCAATATCTTCCTCTTCATGTGCAATATCTATAGCTGTCTGCCCATCTAGTGCAGATATGAGATTATGCATATTCAATAATTGCAATAGAGTAGCAACATTCTCTTTGTTGTCATCTATAATTAAGATGGTTTGTTTATTTTGCATCTAGTAACCCCATGAGTTCATTAAACTTGCACTTTTTTAACATTTTTTATTTTTGTAATAAACAGTTTTAAATCTTGCTTATTTAATTATATCTTGCCTAAGTTTAATTAGCTCTTTAGCTATACATACTATTTGGTTGGTTTTGCCAATTATTATAATTTTTTTGATAAAAAAAGCTATTTTTAAAAGAGAATGGTATACTATTAATATAGGTATATATATAAGGAGTTAGAATGAGTCATAAACATAAAGTAAAGTTAGAAAAGTTGTTTGAACACCCAATATCTGGGAATATTGATATAAAGAGGCTGCTTAGTGCGTTAGAACACTATGGAGCAACTGTAGAAATTACAAAGCATAATAAGGCAAAGATTTTTCTTAGAGGTGAAGAGTTTATCTTAACTCTTTCTCACAAAAGTGACTTATCTAAAGACTTCGCCATCAAACTTAAACATTTTCTTGAAAAAGTTGATTTGGTTCCGGGCAAGTTATAAGTGTTGTTGTTTGAGGTTCTATCGTTATCTCAGTTATTTCTGAGCTAGCGCCTAGTCTCATGGGTGGTCCCCAAAAACCGGTACCTTTGTTTACATAAATTTGTAAATTTTCGTTATGTTGATGTAGACCGCTTACGTAAGGTTGTTGGAGTTTTACCAAAAATTTAAAAGGGTAGAGTTGCCCTCCATGGGTGTGTCCGCTTAAAATTAAATCAACTTCGTCCCCCACTTCTTCTATATATTTGGGTTGATGGGCAAGGAGTAGAGTTGGGGATTCTTTTTTACCTAGTAGTGCTTTTTGCAGATCTGGTATGTAAGTTTTAGTTCTGTATCCGATCAAATCATAAACTCCAGCTAAATTAAAACCTTCGTTTTGCTCACCTATGTATATGTTTTCATTTTCAAGGACTCTTATACCTAAAGATTTTACTTTTTCTATGATTTTCGTTATATCGTGAAAGTATTCATGATTTCCCACTATAAAATATGTTCCGTATTTAGAGTTTAAAGCTTTAAACTCTTCAAGACTATCTTTAATATAGTCTATATCGGTATCTACCAAGTCTCCGGTTATAACAACTAAGTCAGGGTTGAGAGCATTTACTCTTTTTACTATATCTTTTATAAATTCATTATCAATAAGACCGCCAATATGTAAATCACTTAGTTGAGCAATCTTATACGACTTTTTTAAATCTTTTACTTTTATGGTTACACGTTCAAGCTTTACAAATCTTGCTTCATATAAAGATCTAAGAGTTAGGGTTGATGCAATTGCCAAAGAGGAGATATCTAAAGATTTTTTTAAAAATTTTCTTCTTGATTTGGAGATTGGTGTAAGTGATAGTAAAACTCTTGAGATATCATAAACTAAAGTAGTACAAAATAGTAAAAAAAGTATGCCTATAGGAATTGAAAATATAAAATAGAGCCAGTTTGGGATATTTATATAGTATCTCCCAAGTATATAGCATATTATCCCTACGAGGTTAATAATGAGAAATGTACGCAGATACCGCTTTGCTTTATCATCTATATCAAGCTTAGCAATAAGTCTTGAAGATATATACATGTTTAGTAAAATAAAAACGCCTAAAAAAGCAGCAAAAAATAGTATAGGATTCATAACGCCAAGTATATCAAAGATACTTTGTAAAAGAATAATGGTATGATTCCTTATAATGGAAGAATGTAAAATTTGTAACGGCAATACAACAGCTATAACTGATGAAAAAAAACAAAAAAAATATTACACTTGTTTGACATGTGAGTATATATTTTTAGATAAGTTGTTTTATATAGACGACAAAGCTGAAAAAAAGCACTATGACAAACACCATAACACTTTTGAGTCTCTTGGCTATGTAAAGATGTTTGAAGAGCTGATAGATGAGTTTGTAATCCCACAGACACAAAATATAAAAACTGCACTCGATTTTGGTTGTGGAGAGGGTGAAGTTTTACCTATACTTTTAGAAAAATATGGAGTTACATGTGATAGATATGATCTGTTTTATTTTCCAGAAAAAATATATGAAAATAAAAAATATGATTTGATTACTTCAACAGAAGTCTTTGAACACTTAACAAATCCGCTGTCTATGTTAAAAAAATTACTCTCGCATGTCAATAAAGATGGATTTTTACTGCTTATGAGTGCTTTTCATCCAAATGATGATGAAGAGTTTTTAAAGTGGTGGTATATTAGAGACATAACACATATCGGATTTTTTAATCTTGTGACATTTGAGTATTTGGCACAAGAATTAAATTTGAAAATAGTTAAGCATAACTCTAAAAATAGCATTCTTCTTAAAAAACTATAAATTAGTTTACTAAATTGTTAGTATCTACGGTTATACTCATAAAATAAAATATAATAAAAGGTAAAAAATGAAAAAAATAATCATCTCTGTGCTAATGGCACTATCAATTGTATCTAGTGTAAGCGCTAGTCAAAAATCAGGCTGTGTTCTTGCACAAAAAGGTGAGGTTGAAGTAAAAATCAACAATACACAAGTTGCCGGCAAAGTTAAGTATATTTCAGTTGCAAAAGAGGGGGAGAATTTTCGTTCTATTTTAGTAGGTTCACAAATAATTTTTAATACTTCAGACAATAAAAATGTAAAGCTAAAAATTATAGATATAAAAGCAGATCCAAGAGTTAAAGGAAAACCAAGAACAGGGTTACTAACTTTAGATACAAAAATTGGCACAAAGAAAAAAAATGTATCAATGAAGTATAGTTTTAGTGATGATTTGTTTAGTGTGGATGGTATGGTTGATGAATTAAATATAAAATTCAGCACTAAAATAGAAGCTATTCTCTGTGTTTCAAAGCCTTTAAAATAATATTTAGCTATGTAACTTCAATAAAACCAACTGCACTCTTAATTGCATTTATGTAACTAAAAGTGTTAGCCTCTCCTTTATACGCAATATCAAAAGCAGTTCCATGATCTACGGATGTTCTTATTATTGGTAAGTTTAAAGATATATTTATACTTTCATCAAAGTAGAGTGCTTTTAGAGGCGCTAGCCCTTGGTCATGATACATGGCAAGAAAGTATTTGTAGTTTTTTCTAAAATGCGGAGTAAATGCTATATCTGGAACAATAGGACCGATAAATAGCTCTTTTCCTATAGTCTCGTTCGCACTTTTTATAGCTTTTTCTATCTCTCTTTCTTCATCACCTAAAACACCATTGTCACCGGCATGAGGATTCAGTCCAAGAACTGCTATTTTTTCATCTGGTAAACTTCTGTT
>DAOVJL010000034.1 GCA_030673275.1 Sulfurimonas sp. | reverse complement strand
TCATAATCATAGTAGCGTCTTCATAAACGTTATCTACACCAAAACTCTCAACTCCAAACTGATGAAACAGTCTAAGACGACCTTTTTGAGGTCTCTCATAACGAAACATAGCTCCGTGATAGAAATAACGATGAGTTCCACCGGCTTTATCAAGCTTTTTTTGGACAAAGGCACGAACAACACCAGCTGTTCCCTCAGGACGAAGGCAAACATCATTATCACCTTTATCTGTGAACTGATACATCTCTTTACCGACAATATCACTAGATTCACCAACTGAGCGTTTAAAAAGAGCCGTCTCTTCTAAAAGAGGTGTTTCTATAAAGTGAAAACCATACTTCTGTGCTATATCTGTAGCAGTGTTTATAAAGTATGTGAATCTCTCATAGTCTTCACTTAAAATATCATTCATTCCTCTTAATGATTTAATCATTCATGTCCTTCATATTATCTAATATTTCTTTTGTTATTTCTTCTATGCTTTTTGTTGCGTCTATCGTTACTAGCTCGAGTTTAAGGAGCTTTGTGGCTTCTATGATAGCTTCTTGAATACTTAACAAATACTCTACACCTCTAAGTTCAATCCCATCTAATTCTTTTTGAGAAAGTCTATATTCAAGCTCTGCTTTTGTAAGTTTTAGTAAGAAAACTTTTTGAGGGTATATACCACCTGTAGCAAACTTATTTAAGTGAACTATAGCTGTCTCACTTATTTCACCTTGAATTAAAGCATAAGCAACACCGCTAACAGCACTTCTATCTGAGATAATTATTTTGTCTAAGTTTGGCTCAACAACTTCTTTTATATGCTCGGCTCTATCTGCTAAAAAGAGTAAAAATTCTGCTTTTTTACTCTGTGCTTTAGCACTTAAAACCATCTCTCTAATCTCTTTGCCTATTTCTGTCGCACCCGGTTCTTTTGTAATGATTGCATCTGGATAATGTTTAGATACATTAGCTATCTGGGTACTTTTACCTGCTGTATCTATGCCTTCTATTGCAATGTACATGAGTTCATACTTCCTATGATTTTTTGAACATCTTTTGGAAGAAGGTGTTCAGTCTTTCCATTAAACTTAAGAAGGTTTCTAACAATTGATGAGCTGATAAAAGCATGTTTTAGCTTCGGCATAAGATAAACTGTCTCGATTGTGTCATCTAAGGAGTTGTTTAGGTATCCAAGCTGTAGTTCATACTCAAAATCACTTACTGCACGTAAACCGCGAATAATAATACTGGCATCATGTGTTTTTGCAAGCTCAACTGTTAAGTTGTCAAAACCAACAACTTTTACATTGCTTAAGTCTTTAACAGCCTCTTTTGTCATCTCTATTCTTTCTTCTAAAGTAAACATAGGTCTTTTATCCTCAGAGATAGCTACTGCTATGATTACTTCATCAAAGAGCCTTAAAGCTCTCTCTATGATATCGTAATGACCATTTGTAACAGGATCAAAGGTTCCGGGGTAAAGTGCTATTTTATTCATTTTATTTCCATCTTTTATATAAGTTATTTTCTATTGCCAGCAAGTCAAACCACTTACCGAGAACAAAGTTTTCCATCTCATCAAGTGTCTGTTGCTCAGAGTAGTAAGCCATGACGGGAGGTGCAATTATTACACCCAGTGTTGCCAGCTTTTGCATATTTTCCAATGCTATCGCAGAAAACGGCATCTCCCTTGGAGCTAAAATAAGCTTTTTTTGCTCTTTTATCATAACGCTTGCACATCTTGTTACTAAGTTATCAGAAATCCCGCATGCTATCTTGGCCAATGTATTCATGCTGCAAGGCGCAATAATCATAGCATCTGTGCCAAATGAGCCTGATGCTATGCTTGCTGAAATATCCTCATTCTCGTAACTTGTAATATTCATCTCTTTATCTAATACTATCTCAGAGTTTTTTGTCATAATAAAATGTTTATCTATATCTTTTGGGAGTAATTTAAGTATTTTAATACCCATGTTTACTCCGCTAGCGCCACTTGTAGCTACAATTAACTTCATCTTAACTCCGCTCTGTTTTTGCCAGTGACTTTGACTTTAAATCTTTTACCGTCACTTTTTTGAACTCTTATTATATCATCTACTTTACCGTCTTGAAGCGCTTTTGCACTAAAAGTGATTGCCATATTATCACTGTGTAGGCTCACATTTACAAAGGAATTTTTCTTTATCACACTAAGAGCTTCTACATCTCTAATTGTTAAAATTCTACCTTTAGGTATATGATGTTTACTTTGAAGTGAATTTATTTTTATGCTCTGTATTGGTTTTGCTCTGAATTTATCAAGGATTATACTCTTTTTAGAGCTATTTATTGCTGATAATTTTACATCTTTTTTGATTTTTTTTCTACTTATATATACAGGCAGGGTCGCTGTTACTCTGTAATTAAAAAATATTTTTTTATTCTGCGGTGTTTTAATATTTATAGTTCCGCTTTTTGAAAGAAAGTCTCTTTTGCGCATATTTACTACATAATTCTTTGGCAACACCCTAATATAGGCTCTTGGCTCTACAAAAATATCGGTAATTTCAATATCCTCATATTGATTTTGGTAGTACTCTTTAATGCTGAGTTCAATTTTTGATGTATCTATCGGACTTTTTAATATGAAGCTTATATAGTTGCTTTTGGATGTGTAGTTTTTATATCCATGAGTCTCTAGTAGTTTTATTAAATCTTTTGTTTTTACTCTTTTAGAAAATCTGCTTTTTTCAATTGTAAATATATTAAAATCATTTTTAGTGTCTGAAGTTATAGATGAAAGATTAATAGAGCGTGAATTCACATAATAGGTGCTATGAAGAGCATTGCCAGCATATAAGTTTATAGATATAAGAATTAAAACTAAAATTTTTGCCAACATTTTTTTTATCACTTAAAAGATTTTTGTTATTTTAGCATATAATTAGTTTATGAGATTATTTTTATTATTTATGCTATTTTTCACTTTTATAAAAGCAGATGAGCTATACCTAACCACTTATATTTACTCTACGCATTTTAAAGAAAGGGATAGTGGCGATAAAAAGTTCAATTAGAAGCATAACGTTTATGGATTAGAGTATATTACAGATAATCAATACAGCTTAACTTATAATCATTTTAAAAATTCTAGAGATAAGGAAGTTGATGTATATGGAGTAGGGTATCTATTTGAGTTTAATAAATCATTTGGATTGCATTTAATTGGAGGCTATCAAGAAGGTTATTGTTTTAAAGATCTTTTATATTCAGTTGAGTGCCAAGATGATAGTGATGACACCAGTGTCATTGTCTTACCACTGCTGTACTATAAAAACAAATATTTCAAGCTGGATATTTTTGCTAACACAGGGATGTGTGCTTTAAGATTAAATATAAAAATTAAGTAACCAACTAACCATTAAACTCTCACTATATCTAAGTTCTCTTTTTGAGTCAACTTTTTCGTAATTACATCATGGTTTTGCACAATAACAGTGATAGCTTCATCACCTTTCGTTAGCTCCAGCACTCTATCCACTGTATCGTCAATTTTAACTAAAATAATATGTTCTTGTTTGGAACCAAGAGCTGTAAGTTTACTTTCTATCTCTTTTTTAATTTTATCTTTATCGGCAACATCTTTTTCAGGTATTTCTTTAAAGCGAAAAAAATCAGGAAGCCCAAATATTTTTTCCTCATGGACAAAAAGAACTTCTAAAATAGCTTCTTTCTCTTCCGACAATGATACTGCTCTTTTAAGCACTGTGTCAAGTGCCTCAATGTCATTTAGAACAGCAAGAATTTTATTGTTAAATTTATTCATAGTAAACTCCTTTTATTTTTAAGGTAATAAAACATTGTATATAAAGGTATCTTAACTTAGCCTAATCCCTAATAGAGTTTGGACTATAAAATTAATTATTGGTATAGATAAGATACAAATTGTATTGCAAAGTGAAATTTAAATCTCTGTGAATATCGTGTTTGCTTATTCAGTCCTTCATGAACAACTCTACTTTGGATGAGGCATAAAGTAGACATCTTCCACTATTTCGCTCTCTTCGTTGACCAGAACCAACAGTTGGTCTATCTCTAGGGAGGTTTTTTCATAGAAGGGCAGCATGTACATCCTACTTTCAGCATAATAATAGAAGTATACGCGATGCACATACGTCAGCGTATTTTGTGGCGTAAAAACCTCGAAAAACGGTTCTGCTTGTAGTTGCAAAGGCTTATCTATGTTAGCCCTACTGGCACTCAGCGCAGTATCACTTTTGTGGAGAGGCTGGAATATATACAAGGGTCTTCCCTGAACCGCAATGGCTCTCGGCGGCCCCAAGAGGTCAAAGAGTTCTTTTTTGGTGCTCTTTCCTGGATGGATACCGCTGAGGGTTTCTTGATCTATTTTAATGCCGGTATTTGTTGCACAACCTGCCAGCCAGGTCAGAAGAACTCCGCCAACGAACACCCTCCATAAAACGTTGACTATTACACCACTCATTCGTCTTCTCCAAATCTGTAGTCAACCACCTTTTGTGTCCGCTCGTCAATCAAAACCCAGAGCTTGTCAACAGTTATATGTTTCCCTGGCATAAAAAACGGCATCTCAGCGTAGCTTAATATACCTAAGCCATAACCAGTAAAGCTGCAATGCTGATAATAGTAGATGACGTAATGTTCGTCTAAGTCATGTTTTGAGGCGAATAGCTCGAAAAATACATCTGGCTGGAGACGCTTAGAAGTATTCTCGAAAGGCTTTGGGATATACATCGGTGTTCCGTTTTGCTTTGCAACAGCGAGTGGGAGGCCTAATATGCCGATAAGCTCATGTTTGCTGACTCCCACGAGTTTGATTTTTTTGAATTTTTCGACATCCAATTTATCGTATGTCTCCGTCTTTGTGACCATTGGAATACATCCTTGCAATAATACCAAAGAGCAACATATCAGGCTTATTCTTTTCATCCATAAGTATATCATCATGTCACTTTCCTTCCCTCTCTTGGCGGAATAATGAAACGACCCCGTCAAGAATATTGTCAACGGCAAGAACTACCGTAAGAATCTCATCGCGAAGCTCAGGTACATGTTGCTTCTTTTGGAGGAATTTTGGAGTTCTAATGCTTGACTCTTGAAAAACTGCCACAACCGACTCGTTGCGAACATCGATTACCCACAGTGCAATCACTCCGTAATATTCTATCCCTCTTGTGACGATATAACCGCCAATCACCATATCGACATCCAGTTTTTTGCCTATCTCAATCAGCTCTTTTTCTGAAAACATAGGGATATGAAGTTCTTTGTTAAAGAAATTCACGGTTGTATGCACTGGGTGCAGCTCGATAATCTGTCCTTCCTGTTGCGGCGAGTGCCATTCATCGTCTCCGAACCGAAGTTCAATATGATGCTGTTGCAGCTTCATTTCCACAATGGCAGGAGCTATGATCGGATTGCTAACCTGACTTTTCAGTTTGTATGTGAACCACTCCGAGGCGATATCTCTCACCTGCGCATCTCCGGTGAATGGCACAACAGCTACTCTCAATGCTTCATGCACGCGTGAATGGGGATGAATTTTAACGCTATGTATCTGGCGTGGTGCACACCCCGCCAATATGGATATGATCATGATACTGGCAAAGAGAATATTGACTTTTCTACCCATATACTATCCTTAATCCATGACCCATTAATATATCCTATTTTTATTTATTACAACTAATTTTAAAATTATATTCTACAGTTATATTGCCTAAAAGAATCAGTATAAAAAAATTTTACTTGTTGTATTTCTTAATATTTGGGTATATTTGGACTCAAATCTGAAAAACTGTTTTCTAAGATAATAGTTATTGTACAGTAATCTTAAAATATTAAGATGAAGGCTGTTTATGGGAGTTTATAGCATAAGTATTAATGGTACCAGAGAGGGGATTTGAACCCCTAAGCCCGAAGGCAGCGGATTTTGAATCCGCCGTGTATACCGTTCCACCACTCTGGCATAAAGAGTGAAATGATAGTGATATATAGCTTAAATTATTGTGAAAATAAAAAGTAAATAACTTTTAGCCGATTTAGTAGAATATGGAACTTATATTGCTACTAACATATAAAGTAGTAAATTGTATATAGTATTTAGGAGTGAATTATGAGAATTTCGTCAAGTATGTATTATAAGAATATTTATGGTCAAAATAATTCTCTGCTAAGTAATAATCTTTTTGATGTAAACAAGCAGATATCATCTGGACTAAAGATACAGTATGCGAAAGATGATGTAAGAACGTTTTCTGACACTATGAGACTCGATAATGAGATAGTAGTACTGGGACAGATAAAAAAGAGTAGTGAGAGTGGTTATAAAATTTCTAATCAAGCAGATATAGTTCTTAATGAGTTTGGGACAACAATGGATAGAACGAAAACACTTTTGATTCAAGCTGCAAATGGAACCAATAGCGAACTCTCTCTTGATGCAATAGCAAAAGAGCTAAGAACTTTAGAAGAGCATTTTAAAAATTTAGCAAATTCTTCTATCAACGGAAAGTTTCTTTTTTCTGGTTCTGCTGTTGATATTAAGCCAATCTCTGATGATGGTACATATATGGGCAATAATATATCATTAAGTTCATTTACAGGCTCAAAAACTTCACAGCAGTATAATATAAGCGGTGAAGAGCTTTTTCTAGGTGAAAAACACTTAGTAAGAAGAGAAGTTACAACTAATGTTGTTCAAAACAACTTAAGCATAAAGTACCCTGACTTTACAGATTTAACAGTAGAAGGAGTTGATACTATATTAACTTCAAGCGATACTATACGTGATTTAATGGGTGATATGGATAATGATGTTGATAGCGTTAACTTTAAGCATCACTTTTATATTAGAGGAGCAACAAGTGATGGAACTTCTTTTAATCAAAAAACAAGTTTGCGTGATGATGATACAATAGACTCTCTTTTAGATCAAATCGGTTCTTTTTATGGTAATACCTCTTCTTTGGAAGTTGTTAATGTCAGTTTAAATGATTATGGAGAGATAGTTGTTGAGGATAAAATCAAGGGATCTAGTAAAATAGATTTTCATATAATTGGTGCAACTGATTTTGACCAGACAGATGGCAACGATGCAGCTAATATTGATGACGCTATTTATAATAATATTACAGATAAGCGTGGTCTTATAAATAATCTGAATAGCGGAGAAACAGACTTTGATAGGATTATAAACGAAACAAGCGAAGCTGCTAATAGCAATTTATATGTAAAAAACTTTATACAATCACCTTATACTCCGGCTACTACTCCATTGGTTCAGTTTAAAAGCGAAGAGTATGCGATGGATCTGCCTGCTGCACCTGGTGATATATTAAGCATCACAGTTGACAATGGAGATTTTCTTCCTGCAACTACAACATACAATCAAGCTTTTAATATAGATCCCGCAACCACATATGACGATTTAAAAAATCAAATAGAACTTGCAGGTGATTTTACTGTTGATATTGTTGGAGACACCATAACTTTAAATGCTACAGCTCAGGGTGTTGCAAAAGGTGTATCTGTAAGCGCACCACTTACAACTACAAATGGAGCAGTAACTGTAACAACAACTACTGCAAACAGTGTCATAGCAGCAAATATTGATGCCACTGTTTATGATAGAACAGAGTTTTCTGTAGATGGACCAAGATTATCGTCTTCTGCTCCTCAAATTATTGCAGGTACAAACGCTTTTGCGACAGAATCAACTAAACTTTCAGAAGTAGCGGATTTATCTCAAGGAACTGCCGGTACATTGGACGGCACTAGTTTTAATCTGGAGGGAATCAATATTGACGGCAATCCATACATTGTTCAAATAGATCTAGCAACTGCCGGTTCAACTTTTACTGTTGGTCCAAATACTTATAATATTTATGATGTAGGCTCACCAAGGGTAGCTGTCGATGCGGATGAAATGACATATAAACAACTTATGGATGTTGTAAATATGACAGTTACCGGTACATTTCCAGCAACAGCACCAGGTTCTGAGATTGATTATGATAATGCTATTATTGCAGCTGACCTTAAAGGAAGTACATCATTAGGTTATGATGGGCGAATTCAGTTTAAAGAAGCAAATGCCGGAAATACTGAAGCAAGAATTGCTTTATATGATTCAAATAGTGGTGACTTCAGTGCTCCTGCTTCAGTAATGACATTTAATACAAATAATGCCATAACTATACGCGATCCTAAGACAGATTTTTTTAAAACAATCGATGAGGTAATAACTGCAGTTGAGAATTATAAGCTTTACCCTGACAGCTCTTCTGGTTACATGAGAAATGTTGGTATTGAAAATGCAATCTCAGTGATTGATGATCTACAAGATCATATATTCAGAGCACATGCTCAAGTTGGTTCTCAGTCCAACGCCTTAAGCAGATCTATAGAGAGGACAGAGCTTTTAGAAATAAGTTCAATGACTTTAAGATCTTCAGTTATTGATACAGACTTAGCTGAAGCTTCTTTAACTTTAACCCAACTTTCTCTAAATTATGAGGCTATGCTTTCAACAGTAGGTAGAATTTCAAAACTAAGCTTAGTTAACTATCTGTAAAATATTATATTTTTTATGGAACAGTTTTAGCTATACTTCTTTTTAATTAGTATAT
>DAOVJL010000118.1 GCA_030673275.1 Sulfurimonas sp. | reverse complement strand
GGTGTTTTTACGATAGAGAGAATTGAGCGATTGATGATAGAAGCAAAATCACGCTTTAGACAACTAAATATCAATAATATTCACACAAGAACAGATGATGGTCAAAATGGCTGGATTCAGTATGCTCCATATGACAGAATCCTATTTTCAGCAACTGCAAAAGAGATACCGCAAAAACTTTTTGAACAATTAGCTGATGGCGGAGTTTTGGTAGCCCCAATGCAAAAAGGGAATAAACAGATAATAATCCGCTACAGAAAGAGGGGAAACTCTTTGGAAAAAGAGGAGTTAGAAGAGTGCGATTTTGTTCCTGTTTTAGACGGTGTTCAGAAGTAGGAACTTTTTAAAGCTTTTTTATTGTAAAATAGTATCAATAATAACTAGGACAGATTATGGAAGATATGTACGGCATAAAATACTCAAAACCTGAAGTAATATTAATGCAAGATACTGGTATAGGTGTGGCTGAAACAGCGGCTAGAACTTGTTATGATTCATTTGCTAACAGTGAAAATGAAGCTATTAAGTATATTGAAAACGGTATGCCCAATGGCTCTACATGTGATGAGATAAATGAGATAGGGGGCTCTAGCCTTTTAAATGATTTAGCTTGGACATATTTTCATCACTCTATATTAGAACATGCAAATCTTAGTTTTTTGATTCGCGGAACTTCAAGAGGCGTACTTCAAGAGCATGCAAGACACCGTATACAAGCTATATCTGTAAGAAGTACCCGTTATACAATGAGTTCAATCATAAATGCTTTCACGGCTTCACAGACAGAGGATAACAAAGAGTTCTTTATAGATAAAGTTCTTGGTTTTGATATGTTTGTAACTGTAGATGAAGCGTATAATAGAATTGAAATCGGTGCTATTTATGATAAGTTGAAGTATCAATCAATGGTAGTAGAAAATTTTAATGAAATCGCAGTAGCAAAAAGTTCACTTGGATTTTTAGAAGAGTTTAAAGGTGATTCAGATGCACTTTTTGAAGCACTAGAAGCTGGCAAAAAGAAGCGTAATGTCGGTGACGCCTTTAAACATATCATTAGTGATAATGTAAAAGTTGATATGGTGGTAACTTTTAATCTTAGAAGTCTTAAAAACTATTTGACACTTAGAGACAGCGGTGCAGCATTTTTTCAGATAAGATGGCTTGCTCAAGAGATGATGAGGTGTACCCCATCAAAATATTTAGATTTAATCATTAAAAGGAAGTAATTGATATGCGTAAATATATTTTAATATCTAGTTTTTTATTCACTATGTTATTTAGTGGATGTTCATACTTTACAGTTAGCGCTGCAATGTGTGGCAAAATTATGTCAGAGCAAGGTGAAATGCCGGAAGATTGTAGAAACTATAGTGAAGAAGAAGCTCAAAAAGCATTTGATAAAACAAAAACAAAAACTTCAAGTAGTAAAAAAGAAGATTTAGAATTCAAAAAAGAGTAGACTGATATTTTAGTATGAATTCTTTAAAGCTCATAGCTATAAATATAGCTATACCACTCTTTACATATGTAGTTTTTGCACTGCTGGCTTTTAACAGTGCAAAACTGCCAGCTTTTTTATTCTCCATAGCCCCATATATTTTTTATACTTTATCTATTATAATCTTATGGGTATCTTGGCACTTCAATAGAAATAAATTTATTTTTGTAATAGCTCCTTTGATTTTAATTTACACAGGTTTTGAATATCTGAGTGCAGTAAAAGCAACACAACTTTTTCATTACTCTTCTATTATATATCCTATACATCTTTTAATATTTTTGGTTTTAAAAGAGCGAGGACTATTTTCTGTTTGGGGAATTTTAAAAATTGTTTTTGTTGTTTTGGAGGTGGTAGTAGTACTTCTCTTACTCTATTATCCAAATGAATTACTGCAAGAACTGTTGAATTTAAAGATATTTAGTATTTCATTTTACCCATTAAAAGATATAGCTATAGCTGTTTCTCTTTTTGTCTTCTTTGTAATGTCAGCCCTTGTTCTTTTTAATAGATACTTGATTTATAATGCAACATTTTTAATAATTCTTATCGCATATTCCAGCGGACTCTATTTGCTAAAAACACCATATTTTCTTGATATAACTTTTTTAGCTATAGATATGATTGTATTTATTTTATTAATCAGAGAGACGTATAGACTTGCTTTTTATGATGAGTTGACATCTATGCCCGGTAGGCGAGCTCTTGTTGAGGATATGGCAAAGTTAGGAAGAAAATACTCTCTTGCTATGATTGATATAGACCATTTTAAAAAGTTTAATGACACATATGGGCATGATACAGGTGATGAAGTTCTAAAGATGGTAGCTTCAAAACTCTTGAGCGTTGGCGGTGGTGGTAAAGCTTATAGATATGGTGGAGAAGAGTTTACGATTTTGTTTCCATCAAAAGAGGTAAATGAATGCTTTGGACATGTAGATATTTTAAGACAAAATATTGCAACAAGTGCTTTTGTAGTAAGAAACAAGAAAAAAGCGAAGACAATATATATAAATATATCTGCTGGACTTGTACAAAATTCACCAAAAGATAAAAACCCTTTTGCTGTGATGAAAAGAGCTGATAATGCCCTTTACAAAGCGAAAGAAGCAGGAAGAAATAAGGTTATAAAAGCATAGCTTTGAGCTTTTAAGATATAATTGTATTAATAATTAAAAAGGTAAATATATGGGTAATGTATGCGAGTTGTGCGGCAGTGAAGAAAATTTAGATAATTTTTTGGTAGATGGCGCAAATAATGAAGCAAATTTAATTCTTTGTTCTACATGTATAGATCAAATACAGAGCGGTGAATTAGATGAAAATCATTTTAATTGTTTAAATGACTCAATGTGGAGTGAAAGTTCAGGTGTAAAAGTTTTAACTTACAGACTTTTAAACTCTCTTGCTCGTCAAGATTTACTAGATGTGATGTATTTAGAAGATAGTGAAAAAGAGTGGGCAGAAGCTGGGATAAACATAGATGAGAAGCTTGTTTATAAAGATTCTAATGGGGTGACTCTGCAAGCTGGCGATACTGTAGTAATCATAAAAGATTTGGATGTAAAAGGTACAGGTTTTACTGCTAAGCGAGGTACAGCAGTTAGAAATATTGGTTTAGTTCAAGGAGATTCTGAACATATCGAGGGGCGTGTGAATGGTGTAAAAATTCACATCCTTACAAAATTCCTTAAAAAGTCGTAACGATATGAAAGCAAATGATAGATTTCATAAGATAGATAAGGATTTTAGAAATCCTTATGCTAGGGACAGAGATAGAATTATTCACTCCGGCAGTTTTAGAAAACTTGAGTATAAAACGCAAGTTTTTTTAAATCAAGAGGGTGATTTTTTTCGTACCCGTCTTACACATTCTATAGAGGTATCTCAAATTGCCCGTTCTATTACTTCACATTTAAGACTTAATGAATCTTTAGCAGAAGCCATAGCATTAGCTCATGATTTGGGACATACCCCATTTGGTCATATTGGCGGAGACACACTTGATGAGTGTTTAAAAGAAGAAGGTTTTAAAAATGGTTTTGAGCATAATTTTCAGAGCTTTAGAGTTGTATCATCAATAGAGAAGAGATATAAAGATTTTAATGGATTAAACCTTACTTTTGCAACCTTAGAGGGGATACTAAAACACTCATACCCTTATAAAAAAAGTTTTTTACCTGAAATAATAGATGAACAGTTTAACTTGGAGACTCACCCATCAATAGAAGCTATGGTTGTTGATCGTGCAGATGAGATAGCATATATGAGTCATGATATAGATGATGGTATAAACTCTGGACTTATTAGTTTTGATGATTTAAAAGAGAGTGAGTTAATACAAGAAGTTTTGGCAAAAGTTGAGCAAGAGGGTATATCTGAAGATGAAGATGAGATGTTTCGTTATCGCTTTAGTTCACACTTGATTAATCATCTGGTTTATTCACTCATTGAGTACTCTAAAGAGAGAATAGACAATAGTGAAATTCTTAGCGCTACTCTTGATAGCAAAACTGAACTGCCTATTGGTTTTGAGCCAAAATTGGAGACAGAGATTAAAAAACTAAAAAAACTTCTTTTTAGTAAACTGTATCAGCATAAAGATATTATGGTAAAAATGTTTGCTGGAAAGCAGGCAATTAAAGGGCTTTATAATGGGCTTACAGAGGAGCCTAAAATGTTACCGGAGTTTTACTGCAAGCAACTGCAGAATAGAAAGAAACACAGAGTAATAGCTGATTATATTGCTTCAATGAGTGATAGATATGCTCTGTCTTTTTACAATGAAATGTATGGGAAATTGTAACTATATAGTTTATTATATAGAAAATTATATAACTAATAAATTTATCTTATGAAAGCTTGTTTTTGGAGGTTTTTAGAAGATAAGAATAAGCCCGAAGGCTTAGTCTTACAGGCGTGATTCGTAACGTCTCATCATATAAAGACGTTTAAGCATTTTCTTACGAGATGCAATTTTGAATTTCTTACGCTTTTCAGTTTCCGTTTCATGGAAACGGCGAGCACGAGCTTCTGTAACTATTAAGTTACGGTCAGTCTGCTTTTTGAAACGGCGGTAAGATGCATCAAAATTATCATCACTACGTAGTACTATACCAGGCATATCACATCACCCACTTTCTTTAAAATTTGGACTGTAATTGTAGCATAAATATCTTTTTTTAAAGAATTATCAGGTGAATTTATAAAAAAATACCTTAAATCTGGCCAAAATTGATACATTTCTCTTTAAAATTGATTTATGTCAATAATTATTTTTTCTAAATCGGATAAAATTTCTCCGATTTAAATAAGAGTTATTTACTCCGATTTAAAAAATTTAGAGCGTAACGCGTTCTTACCAAAGGAAACAAAATGAAAAAGATCATTTTAACAATCGTTTTAACATTAGGTGCACTTCAAGCAGATTCAACAGTACTATACACTCAAGATACAACAGTACACTATGACACTC
>DAOVJL010000055.1 GCA_030673275.1 Sulfurimonas sp. | reverse complement strand
GATAAGCAAAAAATTGCACAAGATAAAAAGGTAAAGGAGCTTGAAGAGTTCATAGCCAAAAATAAAGCACGTGCCTCAACTGCTGCCTTAGCTCAATCAAAAGTAAAACAGCTAGAGAAGATGGACTTGATGGATGACCTTGGATTTGACTCTACGCTTGCATTTAATTTTAACTTCAAAGATACTCCGGCAAAAGTTCTGCTTGATGTAAAAGATTTAAGCTTTGGTTATACGCCCCAGAACATTCTCTTTAAAGATATATCTTTCACACTGCAAAAGGGTGAGTGTCTTGGAATCATAGGTAAAAACGGAAAAGGTAAATCTACTCTTTTAAACACAATTGCCGGTGAATTAAAGCCTCTTAACGGTGAGATACACTCCCATCCAAGTGTCAGTTTTGCGCACTTTGGTCAAACTAATATTGCACGTTTACATCCAAATGCCACTGTTATGGATGAAATTCACTCTGCAAACACAAAACTCTCAACTGAAGTCATTAGAAGTATCAGCGGTGCTATGATGTTTAGTGGAGACTCTGCTGATAAAAAAGTCTCTCTGCTCTCAGGTGGAGAGAAAAGTCGTGTAATGCTAGGACAAATATTGGCTAGAGAAGTAAATCTTCTTTTTCTTGATGAGCCTACAAATCACCTCGACATGGATTCCATTGAAGCACTGACAAAGGCGATACAAAATTTTGAAGGTGCAGTTATTATCGTAACCCACTCAGAAGAGTTGCTTCGTCGTGTATGTGACAGACTTATCATCTTTGCTAAAGACGGTGCGGAGTATTTTGATGGCGGATATGATCTCTTTTTAGAAAAAATCGGTTGGGGCGAAGAAGAAGTTATTGAAAAAATAAAATCTGCCCCAAAATCTAACAACAAAGAGAGTAAAAAACTAAAAGCTGAACTGGTTCGCCAAAGAAATAAACTGACTTCTCCTCTAAAAAAAGAAGTTGAAAAACTAGAGAGTTCAATTATGGAAGTTGAGGAACTACTAGAGATTAATCATGCAGAGCTGATAGAAGTCTCAAATAGTGGAGACAGTTCTAAACTGATGGAGCTTTCAAAACTTGTTTCTGCCCAAGAAAACGAGGTTGAAGAAAAATTTGAGCTTTTAGAAACAGCCCAAACTGAGCTAGATGAAATTACTGAGAGTTATGAAAAAAAGATATCCCAACTAGAAAATTAATCCTTATTGATATTAATCAAGTTAAGTTTCATAAAAACACTATATACTTTTATTATAATTATTAAAAGGATTACTTATATGAAAGCATTAATTTACCTTCTGGCCCTCACTTCACTACTATTTGCAAATGCAGATAAAGCTGACATAGTTACTTGCGAAAAGTGTCACCCGATTATCGCTGCTGAGTTTGAAAGCTCTATGCATAAAAAGTCTTCTATCTATGAAGATAAAATTCATAAAGCTGTATGGGATTTACATCCGGCAAAAGAAAAAGGAGATTACAAGTGTGCTAAATGTCACACTCCAAATGCTACCACTCAAGAAGAGAAACACGCAGGTATTACATGTATTAGCTGTCATACTATAATGGATGTTGAAAAACACGCAAAAGCAAATAAAAACATTTACACTGATAAGCCTAAAACATTCTACTCTGCTGAAGCAGGTAGAGAGAGTGAAAAAGTTATATACAAAACTACTACTTCATGGTGGGGTAATAAAACAACTATCGGTTCTGCTTATCACGATATAGACTATACAAATGAAAAGTTTTATAACGGTGAAATGTGTATGGGATGTCACTCACACAAGCAAAACTCACATCAATTTGATGTATGTACTACAGATGAAGCCGGTGCGCAAGATAAAAAACAAAACTGCATAACTTGTCACATGCCAAAGATAGATGGAACTGCCACAACTGTTAGACTTAGTAAACAACATGCTTTTCATGGTTTTGCAGGTGCAAGAGTTAAGCCTGAATTACTTAGCATATATGTTGACTTAGATTTCAAAGAATCTGCTGATGGCTTTGAGGTTACAATTGATAACAAAGCACCTCACAACCTTATGACACATCCTCTTAGAGTTGTACAATTAAAAGCTGTGCTTATTAGAGATAGAAAACAAATCGCTCTGCCGACGCACTCTTTTGTAAAAGTAATAGGTAAAGAGGGTAAACCAACTATGCCATGGCTTGCAACAGAGGTTGTAAAAGACACTATGATAAAAGCAAATGAAAAACGAGTAGTTAGCTTTGATGAACAACTAAAAAGTGGTGACAAAGTAGAAGTAAAACTTGGATTTTATATTGTAAATCCTAAAGTTCTTAAAAAGTTAAATCTAGATGGCGATAAAGAGCTCAAAAAGTTTACGGTTTTAAAAGGTAAATCTTTCAACGTAAAGTAAAGAGTTTGTTACCATGATTTTATCATGGTAGCCCTCATAGTCTCAACTTCTCTTTTTTAAATACTTTGCAAGTACTCTGTAAAGTTCAGCTTCATCTATAGGTTTAGGAATATAATCATCCATACCCTCTTCTAAAAAGTGCTCTTTATCTCCCTTCATAACATTGGCAGTAAGTGCTATTATAGGTCCACAACTCTCTTTATATTTCTCTTTTATTTTATGCATTGAAGTAATACCATTCATATTCGGCATATTTTCATCCATAAGTACGAGCTCATAAACAGCAGGACTATACATTTTTAAAGCTTTCTCCCCATCTTCAGCTATATCACACTCAACACCCATATCCTCTAAAAGAAGTTTAATTAGCAACTGATTTGTTTTATTATCTTCTGCTACCAATACTCTCCCACTTAAGGGGGTATTTATTATTTCATCAGGAATAATTTCTTCACTCGGGACAATATCTGAAGAGACTTTTTCAACAGGAATAGTCACTGTAAAAACTGAACCTTCTCCCTCTTTACTCTGAACTTCAAGTTTTCCATCCATCATTTCAATAAGATTTTGTGTGATACTTAAACCTAGCCCTGTACCTCCATACTTTCTGGTAGTAGAACCGTCAGCTTGAACGAAAGGCTTAAATATTTTATCTTGCACCTCAGGACTCATACCTATTCCGGTATCTGTTACAATAATTACCAAAGACTCTTCAATATAATCTACATTTAGTGAAATCATCCCATTATTAGGTGTAAATTTTATTGCATTAGAGACAAGATTTAATATTATTTGGCTCACTCTCAGCCAATCTGCTACAAATATACCGTGCAAGTGTTTATCTATATTAAACGAGAATAAAATATAACTGCTAGCCAGTATCCCGTCAAAACGGTTAATATCATTTGTAATTTCATCATAAGCATTAGATTCAAATCTATCAATAGTAAAGTCTCCACTATTAATTTTTGAAAGATCTAATATATCATTTATTAAGCTTAATAACTGTTGTGAACTAGAACCTATATATTTTAAATAATCTTTATGTTTTTTATCATCTATTTGCTTATCTAAAATACCAACAAAACCAATAATAGCATTTAACGGTGTTCTAAGCTCATGACTCATATTAGAGAAAAACTGCTCTTTTACCTTTTGTGCTGTTATATCATGACGAATTGAGCTATATCCAACTATTTCATTATGATCATCATACTCAGGCATTACCGTAGTCCTAACCCAATAATAATTTCCATTTTTCTTTTGATTTTTTATTTCACCATTCCAAGTATTTCCTTTTTTTATCTCTGTCCATAGTTCTTGATAAATTTCTTTAGGCATATCAGGATGTCGTAAAATTTTATGTTGCTTACCTAGTAATTCCTCTTTTGTGTATCCACTAATATCACATAAAGCTTTACTGGCATAAGTTATAAATCCTTTTATATCTGCATTTGATGCGATTACATTTTCATCAAAAGATGTAATAGCTTTATTTAGTTTAACCTGCTTTTGCAGTAATTTAGCCTTATCCTCTCTTTCAATTTTAGAAAAATACGAAATTATTAAATATATCATCACTAAGAGTATAAGACTAGAAATAATCACAGTAATAGTAATATATTTTGTAACTGTTTCAGAATTTTTTATTTGTACTCCTATAGGAATTGTAACTTCTAATATACCCCTGACATCGCCAAGTTTCCAATCATTTTTTGGTGTGTCTAAGCGAGAATTATGACAATTAACACATGTCATATCTGTCATTTCATCAGCTATGGCTACCCGCATAACCTCTACCCCATTTTTGGTCTCTTGAGAGACTATGGGTTCTCTAGACTTATTGTTTCTAAAATACTGTATTGATGATTTTTCAAAATCATCTAACTTTCTGCCCGCACGGTTTTTAAATGGATAATCACTGTAAATTTTAATCTGCATTCCATTTAATTTTTTATCTAGTATCTCACTTAAATCATGTATCATGGTGGCTGGAAGAGGGATGGTGCCAGGAATGTTTTTGTGCTCTGAATCTACAGCCATACTAGGGTTTTGAGCAACTTTGCTAACTATAGTATCATTATAATATGAGCGTATCTCTTTATACTGTTTAATTGTTTGGACTGCATTATTAATGGTCTGTGTATGAAGATTAGATTCATTAATATTAGAGGAGATTTTACTAACAACAATAATCTCTGCAATCACAAGAAATATAATAGAAATAAAAATTTTTAAGATTACAGAATATTTCATACAGTTCCCAGTTTATTAGAATAAGAGAATATTATATCAAATATCTTATTTCCATTCATCTATCTTAGCATATGTATCTAAGTGTGTAAGATAAATTCTCAAGTCAAACTCCAATTGATGATAAGCTGGCTCCATATATTCACATAGTTTATAAAATGCTTTATTGTGCTCTTTTTCTTTGAAGTGTGCCAACTCATGTACAACTATCATCTGTAAAAATTCAAGAGGTACGCTCTTAAACATAGAAGCTACACGAATCTCATTTTTAGCTTTTAATTTGTTCCCTTGTACTCGTGAAATAAAGCGATGTGTTCCCAAAGCATTATGGATTACATTTATTTTTCCGTCATAAACAACTTTACTTAGAAGGGGTACTTTTTTCATATGAGTGTTTTTGAGTTCATTTACATAAGAAAAAAGCGCTTTGTCTGTTTTTAATGTATGAGGTTTTTTATACTTACCCAAAAGGTAGTGAGAAAGTTTATCTTGTTTTATTAACTCATGAACCTGTTTTTTTGTAGCTTCTGGATAATGATTTAGGTATTTTAGAGAATCCAAACTGAAAACTTTTTACCTTTTATTTTTCCATTTTTGAGCTGTTTATGAGCTTCGTCTATTTTTGAATTCTCAATTGCAACATAACTCTGTCTATCATAAATATCTATCTTCCCTATGCTGCTGCCAGCAAGTCCAGCATCTCCAGTTAAAGCACCTAGTATATCTCCGGCACGAACCTTGTCTTTTTTACCACCCTCTATAACAAGTGTTACATTTACCGGTCTCATCTCAAAACCAATTATCTCTTTGAGCTCATTAGCATCCTCAAAAAGTCTAGTATCATTTTTATACTCATCTGCATTTTGTATCTCATTCGCTTCGTAAAGTGTAAAAGCTAAACCCTCGGCTCCGGCACGTCCTGTTCGCCCAATTCTATGAGTGTAAGTCTCATCCCCATGAGGAATATCATAATTTACTACCATTGAGAGTTCTTTTATATCTAAACCTCTGGCTGCGACATCTGTTGCAACTAACACCCTGCAAGACTTATTAGCAAACTGTACTAACACATCATTTCGTTCATACTGTTCTAAGTCCCCATGTATGGCAAGTGCATCTATTTTTTTATCTTGAAGTGTGTTAGCAATTTCGTTTGCTTCTACTTTTGTATTACAAAACACTATGACATTCTCGGGCTTAAAATTACTAAAAATATTTACAAGTGTCTTTAACTTTTGTCCATATTCTACTTCGTAAAAATACTCACTGATTTTATTTGCAATTTCATTTGAAGTAGTTTTAATATTTACGGCATCTTTTTGGATGCTTGAGCTTATATCCATAATCTCATCTGTGTAAGTTGCTGAGAAAAGAAGTGTTTGTCTTGTCTTTGGAGCAAATCCTAAAACTTCATTTATCTCTTCACTAAAGCCCATATCCAACATTCTGTCAGCTTCATCAAGTACAAGCATGTCAAGATTTTCTAGGCTTAAAGTTTCTTTTTTTAGATGTTTTAGAATCCGTCCGGGAGTTCCGACAATTATATGTGCACCATGACGCAAAGAGCCCAACTGTGGACCAAAAGCTGTTCCGCCGCAAAGGGTTAAAATCTTTATATTATGAGTTGTACGTGCCAACATGCGAAGCTCTTTTGAGACTTGGTCTGCTAACTCACGAGTTGGACAGAGAATCAATGATTGAACTCTGAATTTTTTTACTTGCAGTTTTGTTAGCAGTCCTATACCAAATGCAGCTGTTTTGCCACTACCTGTTTTTGCTTGGGCAATTACATCCTTACCCTCTAAAATATGGGGTAAGCTCTGGGCTTGAATGGGGGTCATCTCTTTATAACCTATCTCATTCAGGTTATGCAACATCTCTTTTGATAAAGGAAGGTTTGAAAATTTCATAAAATATCTTTTTTGAAATTATAGCTTATTAAAATAAAATTGCACTAGTGCAATGGGCTCTCTGCCGAAGAGAACCAAGCGTTAGCGCAGGAAAAGGAATTACTTCCTTTTGCGTGACAAATACTAGTAGATCTCCTTTACTCGCCCGACTTCACGACTCATAAGACGAACTTTAATACCATGAGGATGAGTAGCAGATTTTGTTAAAATATCACGAACTATTCCATCTGTAAGAAGTCCAGTATCTTGGTCTTGTTTTAAGACAATTGCAACTGACATTCCACTTTTTATATTACTCCGTTTTGTGCCGTCTAACATCTAACCTATACACTCACAAAATACTTCACCAGGTCTATCACCCTCTTTATACTCTTCATTTTGAAAATTCATAGTTTATTACCTTTTAATTTATAGTATTAAGATTTATCTGGTGAACAAATTGCGTCTTCAAAGGCTGTAAGCTCTTGCATACTTTTTAATGATAACTCATCTATCATACTTTTTTCCATATTATGTTTTTCCACAAAATTTGATATACCTTGTGTATGAAATGATTCAATATCTCTTATTGAAGCATAAATTTCTCCAAGAATACCCTCATCCCTTAAAAGAGCATCTTTTATAGCATCACCAACATGCAT
>DAOVJL010000216.1 GCA_030673275.1 Sulfurimonas sp. | reverse complement strand
TTAGCGTTAGCGTTATTAACAAATCTAATCATGCTCTCTTTGGACAAGCATTTAGACAGGGAATATTAAAAGCTAAGCTAATAAGAGGTT
The DNA here is from genome assembly GCA_030673275.1 of Sulfurimonas sp. GTDB lineage: Bacteria > Campylobacterota > Campylobacteria > Campylobacterales > Sulfurimonadaceae > Sulfurimonas. The sequence continues at coordinate 2,934 of DAOVJL010000216.1, read as the reverse complement.
CTAAAACAATTGAACTTAAGCCTTTTGTGTTTGAAAGAATACTTGCAAAAGATGGCAAAGAAGTTATGCCATGGGATGCAAATGAAGCTATAAAAGATACTCTTATTTATGCTAAAAGAGATGTTTCTTTTAGCGAATCAATACAACAAGGGGATAAACTAGTGCTTACTTTAGGGGTTCAGAGAATTTCTAAAGATGGGGCAAAGAAGCTTGGTATTGAAGATAATAAAGAGCTGACAAAATTTAGAATTTTAAAAAGTGAGAAGTTGAGTTTTTAAACTTAATGAGTCTTTTTTAAGTTTTTTTTAGTCATAATTAATTATATACAAAAGAAAACTGGTGGTAATTATGAAAGACAAAAAAAACAAAGTTCGGATTTGGGTAAAAAAAGAAAATTTAGAGTATGAAGAAGAGTTAAAAAAATTGCAAGTGGAGTTGCTTAAGTTTCAAAATCATGTAAAAGATAAAGGTCTGAAGATTTTGATGATTTTTGAGGGTCGTGATGCCGCTGGCAAGGGTGGTACTATCAAAAGAATCACTGAGCATTTAAATCCAAGGGGTGCCAGAGTTGTAGCACTTGAAAAACCAAATAATAAAGAAGTGTCTCAGTGGTATTTTCAAAGATATACTAAACATCTTCCCAGTGCCGGAGAAATAGTACTTTTTGACAGAAGTTGGTACAACAGATCGATGGTAGAACCAGTAATGGGCTTTTGTACAGAGAGACAGCACCATAAATTTTTAAAAGATGCTCCTGAATTTGAAAAAATGTTAGTAGATGAAGATATAAAAATATTTAAATTTTATTTCTCTGTATCTAAAGTTGAGCAGGCAAAAAGATTTAATTCAAGAAAGAATGATCCTTTAAAACAGTATAAACTATCACCCGTAGATAAAAAGTCTCAAAAATTATGGAATGAGTATACCCTTGCAAAGTTTATGATGTTAAGTGCGACACATACAGAATCTGCACCATGGACTGTGGTAAAAAGTGATAATAAAAAAAGAGCTAGAATCAATACTATAAAGCATATTCTAAACTATGTAGAGTATCCAAATAAAATCAAAGATAAAGATATTATAGTTGATAAAGATATAATTGTATTTGGACGTGATGAAGCCATTGCTATGGAAAGAGAGTTAAACTTTTCTCCTAAGAAATAAGCTTATATTCGTCCGTTTAAAAGTTGAATAAGAGAGTTTTTAATCTCTTTAAAGTTTAAAATTCTTCTGCCTCTGTATTTTGCAGCAAACTGCTTTGCATCTTCATAGCTGGCAAATGGAACTAAATCATCTCCGGCGGGAGAGGTTATTTGGCTGCCATATACATAAAATGCACCTCTTGCTTCTATAGGCTTTAAAGTCTTAAAGTCAGTTACAAGTATATCCTTAAAATCATTCTCGCTTTTTACGCCGATATCGAACCATTTTCCAGGTCGTTGGTAAAACTCAATCATTGATTTTGGACTTACAAAAAACAGTTTTTTACCATTTTTGAGCTCAATTTTTGATACCCATTTTGGGTCTTTATATACTTTCATATTTCTAACTACACCAGTAGTACTTCTGTCATAATCCATTGTATATGAAAAGAGCAGGCTAGATGTTAAAATAGTTGCTATTAAAATTTTCTTCATTACTGTTTCCTTTAAACTAAATCTTTTTTCTTAAAAACAACAAAACCTAAAGTTGCAAAAATAAGCCCTAAAAATACGGGGTAGCCTATAGAAATAAGAACAAACATACTTTGACTTACGGTGTCTAAAATATAAAATGCGACAGGTCCCATAACCGTTAGTTCAGGGTCAAACAGTGAAATAGCCGCAATACGGAAAATCTCCATAGGATTCATCATAGAGATAGTGATAATAAGCTCTGTAGAGAAGCGCTGCTGCATCATAAGTGATATAAGTGCAATATCTATAAATGCAAGTAAAAATATCCAAATAAAAAAAGCAATTCCAAGAGCAACTTCACTTGATTTTACAAACGATGATATGAAAAAGGCTATTCCTAAAAATGCGGAGGATAGTGCAAATAAAAGCCCGGTATATAGAAAAAATATATTCCAAGGGATGTCAGCACCTTTCATCGCTCCATAGATTATAGCAATAACCATGGCAAATAGTACCGGAAGATAAACAGTTATAAATCGTCCAATTATTTTACCCCAGTAATACTGTTTAAGTGAGATAGGAAATGAAAGCATATACTCCAAGATATGATTATCTCTATCACCGGAGATTGAGCGTACAGTTGTTATAAGTATAAAAATAGGAAGTATAACGATGGTAATTTGTATATACATAAGAAGAAGACGGCTTAGACCGCTAAATCCCATCACTTGTGACTCTGTAACGCCCGCAATAAAAAATAGAGCAATTAGTCCGCCAAATACTAAAGAGTAAACTAAAAACCACTTTGCTCTAAGAGACTCTTTTAAGTCTAAATATGCGATTAAAGATAAATTTTTCAAACTTCGTTCTTTAGTGTTTGTTTTCTGATTTTTGGATTCGCCATATGCTCACCCCTTAACATGTTAATAATCATTTCATCAAATCTTATACTATTTGGTTCTTCTTTTTCGTAGGCACTAAAGCCATAGCCCATAGGTGAGTTTTCATCTGTTGTGTAGTATGCTGTAGATGAGTCTATATATCTGTTTGTGTCGTTTGTATATACTTTAGACTCTATTCTGTTTAAGTCAAGTTGGTTTTCTTTAGCAAATAGAATCATACAACCGATATCATCAAAATTATGAACAGAATTTTTGACATGCAAAGATGTACTATGTAGTTTTGAAGCATCTATATGCATATTGCATGTTGGGCAAATATCACTGACTTTTTGTGGTGAACATCCATAAAAGGAAAATAAAATTACAAGGAGTAGAAGTTTAAACTCTTTCATCTGATACCACCTTTCCTAAGTCCA
>DAOVJL010000197.1 GCA_030673275.1 Sulfurimonas sp. | reverse complement strand
GTGGGAAGATAATGTTAACTTTTTTGCTGCTTTAGAGCTTGAAAAAGCCTCTTTGTTTATTGTTTTAATGCTAATTATATTGATTGCTGCAATTAATATTATATCCTCTCTTTTGATGACTGTTATGAACAGAAGAAGCGAGATAGCTTTACTATTGTCTCTCGGTGCTACATCTGCTGAAATAAAAAAAGTTTTTCTCTATCTGGGCATAGTTATAGGTGTTAGCGGTATTATGGCAGGTATAGTACTTGGTATGAGCGGCTTATGGATACTTAGCACTTTTGATATAGTTCACTTGCCAAAAGATGTATATCCTACCTCTACATTACCACTGGACTTAAGTCTTAAAGATTTTGTACTTATTGTTGTTGGAGCATTTGCAATTGTTGTAGCCTCGTCATACTATCCTGCAAAAAAAGCCAGTGAAGTAGATATATTAACTGTTCTTAGAAATGAGTAGTACTACTTGTCTTTTTTATCTTTACTTTTAAATAGTTCAAAAGGAAGAAGCAGTGTCCTTTTTATAATATTGAGTGGCGCTACAATTATAGACTTAGCTATTTGAGTGTTTACATCTGGGTTATCTAGTGCACCAGCTACAGTTAACGATGTAGATATGCTTTCTTTGCCCAATAAAATATACCCAACCAGAGGTATTTTAGATACAGCGCTTCCCAGGTCAGTTTTTAGGTTTAAATCCAAGTTTATACTGTTGTTTTTTATACTGGCTTCACCATTGCCAACTATGTCTATCTCTTTCGATTCAAGAGATATATCACTCATTTTGTAGATGTCATCTTTGAAGCTGAAGTTTATATAAACAGAATCCGCCTTTAAACCTCTTCTATTGTATCCAGGAAGTGAAAAAGTAACCAAAGACGGTATTGTGTTTACAAACGCCAGAATATTGTTCAAAATTTTATAATCTTTAATAGTTGTGTTTTTTGCGTAAATAATACCGCCATACTCTTTAGTTGTACCGCTTATTGAGAAATCCAACGAACCTCCCTTAAATTTAGAAAGAGCAAAAAGCTGCTCCATAAATTTATCATTGAAGTCTTTTCCATAAAGGTGAAACTTGTCTTCGCTAAGCTTAAATCCAGCATTTCCTTTTTTATGCTTGAGTTGAACAGTTAAAATATTATCAAAATATTGAAGTTTGATTTCATCGGAAATTGCATGCCTGTGCTCACCAAGAAATAAAAAACAATTTTTAGCATCAACATGTACATTTATATTCTCTTTAGAAGCTTCTGCATTATTTCTATCGGAAAGCAGATTTACAATTTCATTTACATTTATTCCGATACTGTCTGCTTGAATTTTTATGTCATCTGCTATTTGCACATCAACAGAACTGTTTATATTTAGATGAATATCATTGGTATCGTTATCAATCTCTCCTTTGATAGCATAATTATCTATCGGTTTACTGTCTGTTGAAAGTATTTTATATTTATAACTTGTGTTCGCAAAGAATTGCATATTTTTTTCATCACTCTTTTTATAAAGCGAAAAATATCCATCATCAAAATTATATTTTCTGAGAATATTTGAATTCTTAGCTATTTTCTTAATTGAATTAAGTTTTAACACCCACTCTTTATCAGTAAGAATATACTCCAAATCATATGCCTTAGAGCTTATTATAGTCCTGTTATTCTTGTTTAGTATATGAAACTGTACATTTTTATCATTTTTGAATATTTCACCAAATTTTGCATCTAAAAACTCTATATTGTGCATATCTATAAATCCTATAGAATTCTCTAAGCTGTATTTTGCACTAATTTTTGATTTTATACTGTTGTTAACACTAAGTTTTATGTTTTGGACACTAAGTGTTTTATCTTCAATATCCACTGCAACATTATCTAATTTATATCTTTTGCTGCCAATATTAAATCTAACTGGATTTTTTGAAGATATAGTTAGCTTCTTATCATAAGAAAGCTCTAGTGGTGTTATTGATTGACCTAAAGTTATATTATTATAATTAAGTTTTAACAAATCTATCTCTAGATTAACTCTGTTTGGTTTAAATAGTATCTTCCCTGATGCATAAGCAGATGCCAATGTTGGAATCTCTATAAAAGTTACCGGTATATATGCAGCTAGTTCTTCCATAACAAAAGGTATTTTCATTGCATCAACTTTTATATTGTTATCTTTTAGTCTCCATTCTGATTTATCAACTTTTACAAAGTCTTGTATTGGTGAGATAATATATTTAACATGCAAGGGTTCTTTTTCACTTTTTAACTTTAAAGCATTCTCTTTTAGATGGACGCTCTTTACTCTAAAATCTAGTGTTCCACTGTCATTTTTAGCATTAAAATCCAGATCTACATGTGAAGTTGCAATATCTTTATATTTTGCAAGCATATTATCTACTTTAACATGAGTATTATTTATAAAGATGTGCGCATCAAATATATCTATATCTAACCCTAGGTAGTTTATTTGTGCCTTTTTTGTGTAAAAATCACCAAGAGCCGTAACATCTGCAGATATTAGATTTATAACCAGTTTTAGATTAGCATTCAAATCTCCCTTTGTCTGTATAAAAGGTAGTTTTATTTTGTATCTGTTAAGTAAGCTAAGCAAGTCTTTATTTGCTTGACCTTTAAACAATAAGTAAAGAGTTAAAAGTTCCTCTTTTTTAGAAAAGTCTATTTTTAGCCAGCTTTTATCAAGAAAAAAATCATATGAGTATGCATTTTGTGGTTTTATAAACAGTACACCATCCTTAAATTCTAAATTAGTATGGCTCGTTCTAACTGATGCTACTTTTTTATCATATGTGTATACCAAATCATTAGCAACCGCTTTTGCATGTAGGTTTAGATATGCTTTATCGATGTTTTCATACTCTAACCAGCCACTAACACTTTGTATTGATAAGCTTGATAGCGTCATAGCATCATAAAACCAATACTTTGCTCTTGGGTCTATGTTAAATAAATCGATTATATATCTTGTGTCTTTTATACTTTCATCAGACTTTAGCTCATAGGATAGCTTTTTAGCATCTCCTTTTATATTTAGATGAAGTTTTGCATCCTTATTGATATCTATATCTAATGATGTTGCAAACTTTAGTTCATCTCTGAAGTCAAAAACTATGCCTCCCACTACTTTTATATCTTTTTGCTTGGCACTTAAATCATTGATTTGCATTTTAAATACTTTTTCTTCAAAGTAAAATG
>DAOVJL010000127.1 GCA_030673275.1 Sulfurimonas sp. | reverse complement strand
TTATGTTACAAATCTACACCTTATAATAATTTAATCACAAACAATAATTAACTGTTAAAATAACTAAACCTGTTAAAATGCATATTAAAAAGTTATTATATGCCCAAATATAGTAATTATAGTCTATAAATATAATAAATTTATATAATATAAATTATATTTATCTATCTTTTAAAAATAATTTTTACTTATGTAATTATTTTATCTCGTTTTTTTAAGAAATAATTAAAATTTACTCCTCTATAATACCCCCTAATTCGTAAAATACTCATAGGAGAGAATAAATGAAAAGAACAATTAAATTAGCAGTAGTAGCTGCATTAGCTTTAGGTGCAACGTCTGCGTTCGCAACAAATGGTGCAACATTAATGGGAATCGGTGCAAAATCTCGTGCAATGGGTGGTGTTGGTATTGCTACAGGTTTTGGTGCTGAATCAGGTGTTAACAATCCAGCTTTAATCACTACTATTAAGGGTGACAATGAGGTTTCTTTTGGCGGAACAGTTTTTATGCCAGATGTATCAACTACTGGTTCAAATTTAGGTGCTGGTCAACCTGAACTTGATAGTGACTCTGACTTTTTTGTTATTCCTTCAGTTTCTTTAGCTAGTAAAATAAATGATAACTGGTACTGGGGTATCGGTATGTGGGGAACAGGTGGTCTAGGTGTTGATTATCGTGATGATTTAAGTGATGGAACTGCAAGTACAATGCAAATGGTTACAGCTCTTCAAACTATGCAGTTTGGTGTGCCTGTTGCATATACTTCTAATAATTTTAGCATTGGTATTACACCAATTGTTCAGTATAGCTCTTTAGACATTCACTATACATTCCCTCTTGGATTTGGTGGACCTGACCCAGTAGGTGCTGGTGTAGCTCAAGATATCGCTTTAGGTTTTAATGTTGGTGCATCTTATGCAGTAGACGGTTTTACATTTGGTGCTGTTTATAAATCAGAAATCAAATATGATATTGATGATGTACTAAATAATGCAGTTGGTGCAATGACAGCTGTTGCTCAAGCTCCTGCTTATAATCAAACTGAGATGGCTACACCGGCAGAAATTGGTATAGGTGTTAGTTATACTACTGGCGAACATACAGTAGCACTTGATTACAGAAATATTGCTTGGGAAGATGCTGAAGTTTATCAAGATTTTGGTTGGGAAGATCAAGATGTAATCGCTATTGGTTATGAGTATGCAACTGATGCATGGGCTGTTCGTTGTGGTTACCAGTATGGAGAGTCTGCTGTTCAGGATAATGAAGGTAAAGGTTTGTATTTAGATTCATTAAATGGAAATTTAACAAATACGTTTAACCTTCTAGGTTTCCCAGGTACAACGGAGACACATATCTCTTTGGGTGGTTCTTATGCATTTAATGAGACTTTATCAATTGATGTTGCAGCTGTATATGGTTTAGAAGCTGATGAAACATATAATAACTTTGCTGGCGGTCAAATTAATAATGAACACTCAGAGCAGAGTTATAGTTTTCAAGTTAATTACGCATTCTAAGAAATCAATTTCTTTTTCTCATATGTCGTCCTTTTGGACGGCATCTCCCCCAAATAAAATCAAAAAATCTTGTCATTGTTAATTTAATCTAAAATTTCAGTAAACTCACAGATTTGTATGATATAATTTTTGTATAGATTGTGATAAAACTATCACAAAGTAATTTAACTAAAAGGAAAAGTGATGTTAAAAACATTAATAAAAACAGCAGTTTTACTATCCCTTACTGCAACAATGGCATTTGGTCTTCAAACTTTAAGATTCAATGTAACAGAAGGAGATGGTAACGATGCGTTCAACGGTATCATTGAAGTAGATTTAGAGGATATTGAATTTACTCCAAAAGATATTCATCCACGTGTAGATACTTTTTATAGAAAATTTTATGAACCAAAGTTAAATGACAAAGGTGAGCCAAATCCTAAGTATGATCCTAATTTTGAGATGAACTTAGATAACTTAGGTTTTATAACAATTTCAAGTGAGAGCAGAATGCGCGAACTTCTTTTAAAAGCTCCTCAACTTGGCGGATTTGCTCCTTTTAACTATCTTATTTATAAGAAAAAAAATGAAAATAAAACTTATGTTGGTAATCCGACGGCTGAAGCAATGTTGGCAATAACTAAAACAACAGATCCTGAAGTTGTTAAAGAGTTTACAGCAATGATTGATGATTTGAATGGTCTTACTGATGAAGGTATGGGTGGAGAAGTTGTTTATAGAGAGCTAGATAAACTTCCTGAAGATACTATGATGAACTTCGAATTACCTATTGAAAGAGGTGAAGACATAGCTGAAACAATGATAGAGTTTCAAGAGGAATTTGAAGCACTATTTGAACAAAATAATTATATCATAGCCGGTTTTAGAGATTTCGGCACATACTATGAAGAAGAAGAGATGGAATTTGACAGATATGATGCTTATTTTGTTTACTCTTTATGTCACTTTAAATTCTCATATACTGTTTTTAATATAGGTCAAAACCCTGAAGCTGGTGCATTTGCTCCATGTTCAATGTATATGTACTTAGAAAAAGATTCTAATACTTTAAAAATTGGTATGCCAAATGTTACTAACTGGATAAAAATAGCAAATGTGACAGATCCAAAAATAATAAAAGCTATCGAAGAGATGGATAAAAAAATAACTAGTCTTATGATTGAATTGGGAGCGGTGGAAAAATGAGAAAATTATTAATAGCGATTTTTAGTATTGCAGTACTTGTTTTTAGCGGGTGTGCTGGTAAAGGTCCAGAAGTAAAAAGTGGAGAGCCAACTGGCGAAGTTAGTACATTTCTTCAAGGGGCATATTTAGATGTTGCAACGGCAACTTCTAAACTTGAAGCGGCTGGTTTTGAGATAGTTGCAACTAATAAAAAAGTTGTTAAAAAAGGTACTACTATTGTATTTACTTGTCCTAAGTTAAAAGCTGAAGGCGCTAAACCTGGTCGTGCTTATATATCAGTTATGCGTTTATTTGTAGATGATAAAGACAAAGCGATAGCTATTACAAATCCTGTATATTTTGGAAAAGCATATATGCAAAATGAATATGACCATGCTGTATTCTCTGCTATAAAAGCTAAAATAGATGGAGCATTTCCTGGTTTAAAAAACTCTGCTGATAAAATGGATTTTAAAGATTTAGCAGGTTTTCACTTTACTATAGGTATGCCTTACTATGAGGATCAGGCAGTAGTTGGTACAGCTTCTAATGCTGATTTATTAGCAAAAGCTAAAAATTACAAAAAAGGTAAATTATTTATTTTTGAGTTAAAGCTTTCTGAGACAAGCACATTGATAGGATATGGACTTGGTAAAAAAACTTCTAGATTTGTAAAAAAGATTGGTCGTGCAAACGCAGCTCTAATGCCGTGGATGATCTCTATAGAAGACGGAAAAGCTAAAATTCTTAAGGGTGAATACTATATTGCTATGAATTATCCACTTCTTGGAATGGGTAAGTTTATGGGGATTGCAAGTATTCCTGATTCTGTTATAAAAGATTTAACAAAACCTTTTAAGAAGAGAAAAAAGTAAGTTAGATATCTGGTTACCACGGAATGTGGTAACTAGTAAATTTTCAAATAAGAAGCTATACCATTACAGCTTCGCGATTTCCCTCTTTTATTTCACCAATTAAGTAACCGTCAGTTTTACTCAAAACGGTATCTACATTTTTATCTTCTACAACTAAAATCATCCCAACGCCCATATTAAATGCTCTGTACATCTCATCAATATCTACATGTTGTGAAATAAGTTCAAATATAGGTAAAACTTTTATGGCATCTTTTTTAACTTCTGCTCTCAAGTTTTCAGGAAGAACACGAGGCAGGTTTTCAACTATACCGCCACCAGTGATGTGAGCCATTGCTACTATCTCATTTCTTAGTTTTTTAAATGTTTTTACATATATGTTTGTAGGTTCTAAGAGAGTCTCAATAAGCGGTTTTCCATTAAAGTCCTCATTGAAGTCTAAGTTCATCTTATCAAATAAAACTTTTCTTGCAAGTGAAAAACCATTTGAGTGAAGACCAGAGCTTGGAAGTGCTATAAGCTTGTGACCAGCTCTTACAAGTGAAACTCTGTCCATCTCACTTTTCTCAGCAACACCAACAGCAAAGCCTGCAAGGTCATAATCGTCCTCTGAGTACATTCCCGGCATCTCAGCAGTTTCTCCGCCGATTAGGGCACACTCACTTCTAATACAACCCTCAGCGATACCAGCTACTACGTTAGTCGCTACATTTACATCTAGTTTGCCAGTAGCATAATAATCAAGGAAGAATGATGGAGTACCAAAGTTACATAGTAGATCATTTACGCACATAGCAACTAAATCAATTCCTACTGTGTTATGAATGCCAGAATCAATAGCAAGTTTTAGTTTTGTGCCAACGCCATCTGTAGCTGCAAGCATCACAGGCTCTTTAAAACCTTTTGGTAGTTCAAAAGCTCCTGCAAAAGAACCTATTCCACCCATTACACCAGGAATTTTTGTAGATTTTACTAAAGGTTTGATATTTTCAACGAAACTGTTACCGGCATCTATATCAACACCAGCATCTTTGTAGCTTATTTGGCTCATTACGAACTCCATTTTAAAAGTATGAAATTATATC
>DAOVJL010000183.1 GCA_030673275.1 Sulfurimonas sp. | reverse complement strand
TAAATGAGTCTACTTCTTTGATTAATTCGTTTTTCCAAGTATCTTTATTAGGAAATTCAAAATTACTAAATCTTAAAAAGCTTACTTTACCATACTCTTTAGCAATCTCACCAGCTAACCAACTCTGCCAATGTGGAAAATCACTTCCACCCCAACCAGCTAGTATTAAAATTTTTTTACTCATTTATCACCTTTTACCAAGAGTATTTAGTCTTGCTTTAATGACATAATTTTATATGAATAATAATTAAGGGGTAATTAGATGTTATTTTTTAATGTCATATATATATATTTATTTTAAAAAGCATTCAAATTGCAAGAAATTGAAAATAAAAAAAGCTATAATACGAGATTAAAGAATTATAATAAATGGAAATAGAGTATTGCAAAAGCAGAGTATCAAAAAAATTACGGTAACCCGTCTCTTACAAGTGTTTGTTGTCTCCATGTTAGTCATAGTCGCTATTATCGCTGTTAGTTATAGAAATTTTTTTCAGTTTGTTGTGGAAAATAAAGTTCAATCAGCTTCTCAAATTATAAAAGCCGGTCTTACCTCACATATGAAAGCCGGTATTATGGATAAGCGAGAATATTTTTTAAATGAAATATCTTCTGTGCATGATATACGCTCTATCGAAATTATTCGCGGGGATGCTGTTGTGAAAGATTATGGTGAGTCTAACTTGTCTGAAAAAAAATTAACTAATGAACTTAGGGCTATTTTAGAAAAAAAAGAGACATATATAGAGTGGAAGGATACAGAAAACTTAGTTGAAGCGATTGTTCCTTATATTGCAAGTTCAAGCGGAAGCTTTAACTGCATGCAATGTCATAATGTTGAAGACGGTACAGTACTTGGTGCTGTAAATATTAGCATGGAGATTGGTTCGTATCAAAATTTTGTACTTAAAAATGGTTACCTGATAGTTGGTGTACTACTTTTGTTTGCTTTAACAATAACATTTAATATGTTTCATGTAATAGAACGCTATATTCGTAAGCCACTCTTAAGTATTATTCATGATAGTGAAAATGCTTATAATTCACATAAAGATATAAATAGTGAAAAATATGAGAGTAAAGAGTTTGAGGATGTTGTTAACAATGTTAACAAGTTTAATGAAACTGTTATGCAAAATGAGAGAGATCTTGAAGAGAAGAACAAGGAACTTCAACTTCTAAACGAAGAGATAGAATCAACACTCAAAGATACAATGATTGCAATTGGACAAATAGAAGAGATTCGCGCAGGTGACACTAATATGCACACACAGCGTGTAACAGCTATAAGTACGCTAATTGCCAAAAATTATGGTTTAAGTGACGAACAAGTAAATCTTATAGAAATCACATCACCACTGCATGATATAGGAAAAATAGGGATTACTGATGCTGTTTTAAATAAACCGGCAAAATTGACAAAAGAAGAGTATGCATATATGCAAACACATGCTTTGCTTGGATATAGAATTTTAAATAATTCAAAACGTAAAGTTTTAAAAACTGCTGCTATTATTGCTCATGAACATCATGAGAGATATGATGGAACAGGTTATCCACAAGGTTTAAGAGGAGAGGAGATATCTATATACGCTCGTATTGTGGCTATTGTTGATGTTTTAGATGCTCTTCTCTCTAAACGTGTTTATAAAGAGAAATGGGAAGTAAAAGATGTAATAGCTTTCTTTAAAGAAGAAAGAGGCAAACATTTTGATCCTGAGTTAGTGGATGTACTACTGGAAAATATGGATTCTTATATACAAATAATTAAAAAATTATCAAAAAAAGATTAAAGCCTAAACCTCTTTTTTAAAGTAGGGCTTTGCTATAAAAAACAGCATCAGCCCCCATAAAATTACACTACTTAGCACTGCTATTATACTAGCTTCTTCATGCATATGAATTAAAGACTTTGGATCAATGGAATTGATATCAAATATAAAATCCAGTCCAAGCCCAAAAACTATACTTCCAAGAATGATACTTCCAAGGTAGATATACAAAGACTTGGTTCCTAACATCTTTTTTACCACACCGATAGTTACAGTGTTAGTTGCAGGTCCTGCACTTAAAAATACAAAAGCAGCTCCAGCACTGACTCCGCTTAGCATAAGTGCCGCGGCAATAGGAAGTGAAGCAGTTGCACAAACATACATTGGAACCGCTATGGCGATTGCGATTAGGTATGAAAGCCAGTCATACTTAACTAAAATATCGCTGAGGTTTTGAGGAATGGCTATAGTGATAAGAGCACCCAATACAAGACCCCAAAACAGAGGTTTTGCTATATCGCTTAGAAGTGTTACAAAGGCATATTCCATTGCTTTAGAAAAAGAAAAATTCTTTTTTTGTTTATCTGTAGAACAAGATGACTTACTTGAACAACAGTGAGCCGCAACTTCATCTTGAGGCGCTTTCATACTAAAAGTATCTTCTTTCTCTGGCTCTTTATCAAGTAAATTGGTAAGTATTCCGGCGAGCATAGCTATAAACATGGAAGTTATAACTCTATAGATTGTAAAAATCCAGCCAAACATACCAAAAGTAGCAAGTATGGAGTCTACACCGGTTATGGGCGTTGAGATAAGAAAAGAGAGAGTCGCACCCTTGCTTGCCCCACTCTTTTTAATGCTTGTTGCCAGAGGAATGACACCACAAGAACAGACCGGCAGAGGTATACCAAAAAGAGTAGATTTTATAACTGAACTTATATTTTCAGAACCAAGATGTTTTGTTACGATTGATTCAGGTACTAGCTCATGTAAAATACCTGCAAAAAGAAGTCCAAAAAGGATGTAAGGAGCCATGGCATTACTAAGGTCAAGCAGTGCTGTGAAAAAAAGAGTTAAAATATCCATACTTTATCCTTATGACATGTAGGAATTATAACTCTTAGATTCTTAGAATTAAGAGTGCGTAGTTATTGCTTTTGCAATTCTAAGCAGAGTTTCATCTTTGCCGATAATTGCCATAACATTATCTAGCCCTGGACCTGCCATTTTCCCTAAAAGTGCTACGCGAAGAGGTTGACCGATTTTACCAAAACCTATCTCCATCTCATTTACTACCTCTTGCATTAAGTGGTGGTAGTCCATCGGCAGATGAAGCTCCTTTGCCAATGTAACTTTTGCCCCAAAAGCATTTAAAATTTCTTTATAACCATCTTTAAAAGCCTTTTTGACAGCTTTTTCATCATAAGAAGTTGGTGTTTCGATGATTTCTTTTACATGAGACGCCATATCTTTTAAGGTTTTTGCACGCTCTTTAAGCTCATCCAGAAGTATCTCTTTTTTATCGTGTGAAGTCAGTACAAGGCCATACTGCTCTAACAGATGTGCCAGCTCAGAGTTTGAAGTATTTTTAATGTAGTGAGAGTTTAGCCAGTCAAGT
>DAOVJL010000181.1 GCA_030673275.1 Sulfurimonas sp. | reverse complement strand
GGATGGTAAAAAACTCTTTAGTAATGCAAAGTTTTACTGCATGCATGGATTGACAGAAGCGTTTAGGTCAACGTACTTAGATCCATCTCAGATAGAGATCAGACCTGATTCTATCGGTAAAGCAATTGCTGATGTTGAGCTTTATGTGCTAAATAAAGAGGGACAAGAGTGTGACGTGCGAGAAGTAGGGGAGTTAATCCATAGAGGCGGGTATATCTACAAAGGTTTTTGGAACGCTCCTGAACAAAATGCCGAGAGGTTTAAATCTATTGAAATTTTAAAAGATGCAATCAACCTGGAGGGGCATTTAACTGATGAAATTGTAGTTGCATCCGGTGATTATGTCTATAAAGATGAAGAGGGCTATTTTTATTTTGTTTCAAGAGATGATAATATGATAAAAACAAGAGGTTTTAGAGTCTCTCCGTATGAGATAGAATCAGTAGTGTCTAAAAACTTATCTCAGATTGAGCAATGTGCAGTATTTTCTATAGAAAATGAACAGATTGAAGAAGAGATAATCATGGTCTACTCAGCAAAGAGTGAAATACCTCCAAAAGAGATACTGTTTGAGTTGAAAAAGCATCTTGCGTCTTATATGATTCCAAGCAGAGTAATCTATAAAAAATCGCTTCCACTGGTTCAGAGTGACAAGAATCGAGTTAATAAAGATGAGTTAAAAAGAGAACTGACTACAAATTAGAAATCTAAAGTCAGTTGAGCTTGATTAGGCAGCGGTTTGTCAAGAATCGACTTGTCTACCCCGGCTATTAAAGCAAAATGGAAACTATTGTTTTTAAGTATATCAATTATGTCTTTTTCATTTTTGTAAAGAAATATATTTTTATTGTTTTCGTACTTTACAACAGAGGGAAGAATAAAAATCATATTTGCCCAAGATGCTTGATGCTGTAAAAAGTTTATTTCACTATCTATTAAATCTGCATTAGGTTCAAATATAAGCACCTTATCGCTTGTTCCAAAGTTCTTAACTTCAAACTTTTTATTTGTAAACACAGCTTCAAAATGTCCAATAGGCGTAAATTTTCTAAGTCTATAGTTTATCTTTAAAGTTTTGTACAGATGTAAAAGTTCTTCTAAATAAGGTATAAAAAATGGAGATATCAGTTGTCTTTCATAAAAAACATTATCATATATAAATGATGTTTCAAAAAGCGTTTGTTCCATGATTTCTATTGGTTCAAAAACAGCTTTAGGTAGTTGTTTTGGAGCTGCAAATATATTTTTATTATCTTCTGTAGGGCAGAATAGTACGGTTGTTTTATCTTCTATGTTCCAAAGAGATTTAAAAATAGATTTTAAATCTCCAACAAGTGCTACAAAGTTTGTTTGGGTTATAACTTGCAGGGAAAGCTTTAAGATTATTTCATTACACTCATAGGCAACAATCTCTTTTTCTATCATTTTAAAACGAAGCAGCCTTTTGAGCGCATCATCTATATCATCAACTTTTACCCAAGCTATTTCAGAATCATTTATTTGTGTCGGCTTATCAAAAACAATGCCATAAGCGCCGTTTAGAACAGCTAAATCGATATCTTCTTCATCGTAAGCAAAAAAGAGGTCTCCTCTTTTTACTTTACTCGCTTCAAAAGTTATATTTTGGAAATCATTAACACAAGGTTCATTAATAAGAGTAGCTCTAGTAAGTGCTAGAAAATTTTCAAGTCTCATCCAATAGGTGTGCCTGCTTTCTTAGGTTTTTCCGGTCTAATTAAACATAGTCCATCTTCATCTTTAGCAGCAAGAAGCATTCCCTCAGACATCATTCCCATAAGTTTTGCAGGTTTTAGGTTTGCTACAACACAAACTTGTGTGTTTAGCAGTGACTCAGCACTGTAAAACTCTTTTATTCCGGCAACAACTTGTCTGTTGCTTTCTTCACCTAAATCTACTTGAAGTTTTAAAAGCTTTTTGCTTTTAGGAACTTCCTCAGCTTCTACTACAACACCGACTTTGAGGGATGTTTCGAAGAATTGACCGATTTCTATAAGATTGTCATCCTCTTTTTTAGCCACTAATTCTTTTTTCATCTCATCGTTTGGCTTGTCATCAGGCATAGCTTTTGGTGCTTCTTCCATTAATGGCTCTTCAACACGAGGAAAAAGAGGTGGAACTTTTTTAATGGTAAATAATTTCAATAGTTTTTTGTCAAGAATCAGCTCTTTATAACTGGCATTATCTATAGTGAAATTAAGTGCATCCGCTATAGTATTAGTAGTCTTAGTCATTACCGGACTAAGCATAATAGATGCTTTTGCTAATATATTTGCGACAAGCGCAACTGTAGCAAGAGCCTCATCTTTTTTATCTTCTTTTATTTTTACCCATGGTGCATGCTCTTCAATTGCCTTATTACCGATTGCAAACAGTTTCCAAAGTTCTTCTAGGTATCTATGTGTCTGCATCTTCTCCATGTAGCTATCAAGTGAATCTAAAACAACATTCATTGCGTCAAGCTCTTTTGAATGATATTTTTCTACATCTACGCTATCTATCTCAAAATCAGAGTATTTTCCGCTCATACCTATAATACGGTTAAGAAGGTTACCAAGATCATTGCTAAGTTCTGAATTGATTCTATCTATAAATGCTCTTTGAGAAAAATCACCATCTTGACCAAAAGGAACTTCTCTAAGCATAAAGTATCTTAGATTTTCAGCACCATAAGCATCTGCAACCACTTTAGGAGCAATTACATTACCTTTAGATTTAGACATCTTCTCACCATCTCTTGTCCACCAGCCATGTGCACCGATATGTTTAGGAAGAGGTAAATCAAGACTCATTAAAAATGCAGGCCAGTAAATAGCGTGAAACCTAAGTATGTCTTTACCGACAAAGTGAGTTGATGCAGGCCAATAGTTCATATTCGCATCATCTTTACCGTAACCAAGGGCAGTTATGTAGTTTAGTAGTGCATCCAGCCATACATACATAACATGTTTATCATCATTGAATGACTTAGGCATCTTAACTCCCCAAACAAACGATGTGCGCGTTACAGACAGGTCTCTCAACCCACCTTTTACAAAGTTTATAACTTCATTAGCGCGAGAACGAGGTAAAATAAAATCAGGCTGATCTTCATAAAGTTTTAAAAGTTTATCTTCGTATTTAGATAGTTTGAAGAAGTAGCTTTCTTCTTTTACAATGCTTGTTGTTCTCCCGCAATCAGGGCAAAATTCACCATCAACCAGTTGAGTTTCAGGAAAAAAAGTCTCACAACTTACACAGTAGTGACCCTCGTAAAAATCTTTATATATATCACCTTTTGCATACATCACTTCAAAAGCTTTTTGCACACCTATTTTATGATCTTCGTCAGTTGTTTTGATAAATTTATCATAACCTATCTCAAAATCATCCCATAATTTTTTAAATGTAGCGCTCATCTCATCTG
>DAOVJL010000176.1 GCA_030673275.1 Sulfurimonas sp. | reverse complement strand
ATCCACAGTACCCATATCATTACCGGCATATAATGTATTTCCGTTTACTATAAAATCATTTACAAAACCTACAGAGATAAAACGAGAAGTATGGGGTATATCTTCAGCGTATGTTACATCAAAGAGTAAAAAAATGAGTATATATAATCTGTTCACAAGTTTTTAATCTTTCTATTCCCTATTATTTAAAGTAATTTTTTGTACTGTTGTAAATAATGTCTCAATTAATTTTGATATATTTATTGGTTTTAGCAGATATGCACTAATGTCAAATTTTTTTGTTTTTTCTGAGATGTCTGTATAGTTTGCAGCGGTTAATACGATAATTGGAACTTTTTTAGAGACTTTTCTAATCTCTTTAATCATCTCTATACCATCCATTTTTGGCATGTTTACATCTGTCAAAATAAGATCAATTGTGGAGTTGTTAAACTTAGCAAGTCCATCCTCCCCATCAACCCCAATAGTGACATCAGAAAAAAAGTTCTCCAGCATCACAACCATTGTATCACGAGCATCTTTATTGTCTTCTACATAGAGTATTCGGATGTCTTTGCTTATATTCAATAGATCTTTTATCTTAGAACTATCCATATATTTTCCTCTCTTTGTCTAACATTGTATCATAATGGTAACTCAATAAAAAATTTAGCACCGTTATCTGTGTTTTTTGCATATAGCTTGCCATTTAAGCTTTGAGAGATTATTTTATAACTCATATGTAATCCTAAGCCTGTACCATGACTTTTATTCTTAGTTGTAAAATATGGTTCAAATATTTTTGGCAGTATATCTTCAGGTATTCCACCTGCATTATCCTCAATAGTTATAATTGCTTTATTATTTTGCTCTTTTAGTTCTAATTTTATCCAAGGATGTTCAATCTCTCTCTCAAGTAAAATATCTTTTGCATTGTTGATAATATTTATTATTACTTGAGATAATTCTCCCAGTATCATACTGATATTGATACTTTTAAGATAGTCAATCTCTTTTATAAGTTCTATATTATTAGCTTTTATTGTTGAGTCTATAATATATAAAGTATTGTCAATATACTCCTGCAGTACAACTTCTTGAAATTCTTTGCTATCTTTGATGAAATTTCTGAATGTATCTATTGTTTGGGATAGATATTGGGTATAATCTTCTATCTCTTGCATATATTTTGGTATATCTTCAGTATTTAAATTATCAAGTGTATGTTTTATGCTTACGCTGCTTGCAACAGCTGAAATAGCACCCAATGGTTGTCTCCATTGATGGGCAATATTTTCTATCATCTCACCCATTTGAGCCATTTTTGACATTTCATACAGTTGTAATTCTTTTTCTTTCGCTTCTTCAACAGCCTCTTTTACTCTCTTTTCAAGGTTTTCATTTAACCTTTTTAGGTCTTGTGTTTTGATTTTAATTTTCTCTTCAAGAGTATCATTTAAATCTCTCAAAGCTAATTTGGAAGTTACATCATCTCTAATTGACATGTAGCTTACTATATCCCCTTTTTCATCAAATTCTGGTGTAATTACCTGTACAGTCCAGTAGTAATCACCATCTTTTTTTATATTTTTAAGTTTGCCTATCCAACTTTTACCAGACTTTATAGTTTTCCACATATCTTCATATGTTGATTTTGGCATATCCGGATGTCTTAGTATAGTGTGATTACGTCCTATAAGCTCATCTCTATAGTATCCTGTGATTTTACAAAAAGCTTCACTGACATCAGTAAAATTTCCATCTAAATCAGATTTTGAGTAGATTACATGTTTGCTGATTATTTCAGAGGATTTCTGAAGTTTTTTTGTTCTTTGTTCAACTTTTTTTTCAAGAGTTTCATTTAACTCTTTAAGTTCATGCTCCATCTTTTTTTTCTCGTCAATATCTCTCCAAATTACCAAAAATCTAGTTTTATCTTCGGTTGAAATATTGGTTAATACTACCCAAACCCAGAACTCTTGACCATCTGCTTTTTTATGTACCCATTCAAAACTGCGACTGCCTTTTTCTAAGACAATCCTTGTGTTTTCTTCTGCAGCGGCGAATGAACTTCTTCCGTCAGGTTGAAATTCAGGACTTAACTCTGATGGGTGAGTATTTAAAAATTGAATTTTATCTTTGTATTTGAGCATATGAACAACAGAATCATTGCACTCTACAAATATTCCATCTTCTATAATTAAAATACCATCAACAGACTTATGAAAAATAGTCTCAAATATCTGTTTTTGATCATTTATATCAAATGTTTTTTTCAGCTTAGTACCCATGTGCATGCCCAGTGAAAGTTTTATTTAAATATCTTATACTAATACTACTATAAAAATATTTAAAAAAGAAATTTCACGGTAAAATTAGGTACTATAAACTAGTTTAGTAAGATATAAATATTAAAAGGGTTATAATGGATGATATGATAATTTATTCTCTTATTGGAATTGTAACACTTGTAATAGTAATTATAATTACACTTCGCGGCGGTAATTCTAAAGAAATTAAAACAAAAAATCAAAAAAGAGCTGAGATACTGGATGGGTATAAACTTGAACTTCAAAAAGTTCTTGGTCCTCTTGAAGATGATAAAGAAGCTAGAGTAAGCAAAAAAAGTTCAATGCTTAAAAAATTCAGTGATGAGCTCTCAAGAAATATCTTTTTTGATAAAAATGAAATCAGAGATATAATGCTTGAACTGTCAAAAGAGGAATAATATTTAATGTATAAGCTAATCATATTGTTTTTTTTATTTATAACAGTAAATTTATATGCAGATAAAAAATGGATTTCTATAGAGCCAATAAGCACAACACAAAATACTAAACAAGAGAGCAGTAAACTAGATATTAATCCATCTCAGATGCAACCAATCAATAAGTTGATAAAAAATGCAACAATAATTAGGCGACTGGTAGATAATAAAAGAGATAAAGAGAAGTTAAATGAAGATAGTAAAAAAAACTGGTATTCTCTTGAGAATTAATGGGTATGTAGTGGTATATCTGGGCATAGTAGCTAAATAAATCAGTTGGAAAATTCGTGTTTTAGGGGTTGCAAAATGTATGGCTCCGGATGCTGGATTCGAACCAGCGACCAAGTGATTAACAGTCACCTACTCTACCGCTGAGCTAATCCGGAATATGTAATTGAGCCGAAATTATACTTTATGACCTGTAAAAAGTCAAGATTTTAAACTACTTTTGTCGTTTTCTTTTTTCATTGACATGTAGAATTAAAAATTCCAAATTTCCAACTGTTTTTTTTATGATTTTAGAGTCATCAATTAGTACATGTAGTCTTTTTTTGCTATCTTCATCAAAGAGTAGATTTATATCATCCATTGTTAGCGGTCTTTTGTCTATAGTGTTTAATATCTCGTCATTATCATAGCTTGAGTTATTAGGTTCAGCGTGTACTCTTGAAGCTATATGGATAGGCAGGGAGCTGTCAAACAGCATAGATGCGGCATGCAGTTCTTTATAGCTTATTCCACTTACCGGATATGCCGGTGGTCTGTCAATCGTACCCAAATCAATTCTCGTAACATTTAATTGTAAAAGAGTTTCATTT
>DAOVJL010000052.1 GCA_030673275.1 Sulfurimonas sp. | reverse complement strand
ATTATCGTATTAACCGCTGCAAACTATACAGACATCTCAGAAAAAACAAAAAAATTTGACATTAGTGCATATCTGCTAAAACCAATAAATATATCAAAATTAATTGAGACATTATTTATAACAGTGCAAAAAATTACTTTAGATAATAGGGAATAGAAAGATTAAAAACTTGTGAACAGATTATATATACTCATTTTTTTACTCTTTAATGTAACATACGCTGAAGATATACCCCATACTTCTCGTTTTATCTCTGTAGGTTTTGTAAATGATTTTATAGTAAACGGAAATACATTATATGCCGGTAATGATATGGGTACTGTGGATATTTTCAATATTAAAACCACAAAAATAATAGATCAAATTTCACTACCGCCACTAACCTCCTCTATGAATAAAATCATACCTGCTGATATCCTCAGTATAGATTATTTAAATGGTAAACTATTAATACTAAGTGTGGGTAAAGACTCATACCGAAATGTTTGGATATATGAAAACCATATGTTAAAACAGATTATAAATGAAGATAAAAAACTCATTATAAAAAAGGTTCGTTTTGTAAATGATGAGCAGATTTTATTTGCTACATTAGGCGCGGATATAATGCTCTATGACACTTCAGAAAAATATAATATATACAATACTCACATCTCTTACAGTGCTTTAAGTGATGTAGTTTTAAGTACAAATAAAAATAAAATGATTACTGCGGATGAGAGTGGAACTGTTAAAATAATAGATACAAAAAGTTCAACCATTGACAAAATATACTCTTCTCAAAATGTAGATAATATTTTCAAAGTTGCTTTTAGTAACGATACTATAATCACAGCTGGACAAGACAAACGGGTTGGGGTTTATAAAAAAAATCAGGAGCCATATTATATTAAAAGTGATTTTTTAGTTTTTTGCGTGGGAATAAGTCCAAGTGGTACTATTGGTATTTACTCAAGTGGAGAGGAAAATGTCTTGCAACTTTTCAATACAAAAACGAAAAAAATGTATAATCGTTTAATTGGACACAAAAATGTTATCAATAAAATCAAATTTATAAATGAAAAAGAAATATTTAGTTCAAGTAGGGATAACTATATATTATATTGGAAGTTAAATTAATAGACACAAATTTCGTGTAATTTTGTAACAAAAATATCACAATTTGCATAAATATTACAAATAGTGTACAATATGGCTACAATTAAAACATATATAATAATAAAATTATATAATTATATAATTATTTAAATCTTACACACTTAGGTTATTTATGGAACAATACAGAATTATTATTGTAGAAGACGATGAGATTACGGCACTCAATCTAAAACTGTCATTGCAAAAGCATGGGTATCAAATTATTGCTGTTTGTGATAATGCAGATTTAGCAAGAGAGAAGATAGATACACATAAGCCGGATATAGTTATTATTGATATCTCTTTACAGGAGAGTAGTGATGGTATAGAGTTAGCCAAAACAATAAGAAAGCATTATGGAATTCCGTTTATATTTTTAACTTCATATAGCGATGACGACATAATTACACAGGCTAAACAGACAGAACCTTATGGATACATAGTTAAGCCTTTTGATCCATCTTCACTTCATGCCACTATACAGATGGCTATTTTCAAGTTTGATGTGGAAAACCAAAGAAATGAAGAAATAAACGCATCTAAAGTGGATGACCAAAACTTAGAAAAACTACTATATTCTAAAAGAAAATCTGATAAACCAATTGTGACTTTTGGAGATGCATATCATATAGATATATCTAAAAATGAAATATTTTATAATGATGGAAAAATCAAACTAACAAAAAAAGAGAGTGCTATTTTACGACTTCTTGTAGCTAAACTTGGACATGTTATTAGTTTTAACCAAGCAATTGAGTATGTTTGGAAAGAACATGGAGCAACTGAGAACAGTATTAGAACACTGGTTTGGAGACTTAGAAATAAACTTCCGACAGATATTATAAAAAATGCTTCAGGAATTGGCTACTTCATTGAAAAATAGCTAAGAAATCTTTATCTTAGCTACTCTATTTTTTATTGTTTCAAATATGGATTCATAATCATATTTACTATCCTCATTTTTAGCCATTGTTTCCATTTCAGCTGTGTCTTCTTGTACTACTTCAAGTCTAAAATTACCACTTGACCCTTTTATACTATGTGAAATAAGTGCTATTTTTTTATACTCTCTTAATTTAATTGCGTTTTTCAGTTCAGGTATCTGCTTTGCCATCTTTTTTATAAAAAGTTCTACAAGCATTATCAACTCATCATCATTTAAGAGTAATTCTTGAGTCAGTTTTTCACAATCAAGCCCCTCTATACGACTATCAAGAGAACTAGATTTTGAATCTTCAATACTCTCCTCTATAACTTTAAGATAACTAAAAAAGACTTTTTCTAACTCTTTTATAATAATTGGTTTTCCTAAAAATGAGTCAAAACCGCTCTTTAAACCTCTCTCTCTGGCACCCTTGATAACATTTGCCGTAAGAGCAGAAACAGGCGTATGTCTAAGCTCTTTTTCTTTCTCATATTTTAATATATTTTGAACAGCCTCATTGCCATCCATAACCGGCATCTGTTCATCCATAAAAATCAAATCATAATAGTTATTTTTATAAAGCTCTACCGCTTCAAGACCATTACATGCTAAATCATAAGTCAGTCCATACTTAGTAAGTATAATCTTAATCAACTCTTGATTTGCTTCATTGTCTTCTGCAACTAAAATATGACCTTCAAACTTCGCACTGCTTCTGTGCTTATGCGGTAGAGAAGAGTTTGGATTTAGCAGCTCTTCGAATGTAGTTTTTATTTTTGAACAATATAGAGGAAAATTTATACACGCTATATGCGTATATTTTTCATATTTATCACTCGGCTTGCTTATTAAAGCTATATACTTTTTATCTGATTTTAAAATATGTTCTTTAACTTTATCATCAATGTACTCATCTAAAAAGACTGCTATATCATATTCCATATCAAGATTATCTATCATCTCTATATTCATATTAAACATATCGGAGTATTTTAAAAATGAGTCTGACTTGTAACCTCTTATCATCTTTTTATCATAGAACACAATCTTAAGTTCTTTTAGTTCATCTAAATCATTCATAATTTGACACTCTGTATTACGTATCTCAACAGGAAGTTCAACCCAAAATGTACTTCCCTTTTCTACCTCAGAATAAGCATGCACACTTCCGCCCATATGCTCTGAGAGCTGATGACAAATAGATAACCCTAATCCGGTACCATCTAAATTTTCTATCTCACCTCGTCCTGCTTGTGTAAATGCTGTAAATATATTCTGTATTTCATCTTCTGCTATACCAACTCCATTATCATTAACGCTAATCTTGAGTATACTGTCTTTACATGTGGCTTCAACACTTATATGCCCGCCAATTTTTGTAAACTTTATAGCGTTACTTAAAAAATTTGATAATATCTGCTTAATCCTTAAAGGATCTGCATATAATTCTTTTGGTATAGCAGGGTCGATAAAAGAGGTAATAATAATATCTTTAGCATTTGCTGAAGCTACAAAAAGCTCTAAAGTATGGCTTATCTCTTCATGGATAGAAAATATTTTTGGCTCAATGTTGAATTCACCGCTTCTTAACTTTGAAAAATCCAAAATATCATTAATAATACTTAGCAAATTCTCACCGCTGCTTAAAATAATATCCAGATATTTTCTATGCTGTTTTGAGACATCCTGTTCAATAAGAAGATTTACAAAACCCAAAATTGCGTTCAACGGAGTTCTAATTTCATGCGACATATTAGACAAAAAGTATTCTTTTGCTTGAGAGGCTTTTTGAGCTTCTAGTCTTGCATCAATAAGCGTTGTAACATCATTGGCAATTGACATGTACTCAACGGAATTGTCATAAGGGTTCGTAATTTTAACTATAGTTACATCAATATAAAAATACTCTCCATTTTTTTTATGATTTTTCAGTGTTCCTCTGAAAATACCTGCATTTGTAAGCTGAAACCACAAGTCATCAAAATACTCCTGCGGCATATCCTCATGCCTTATAATACTGTGTCTGCTTCCAATAAGCTCTGCTTCACTGTACCCGCTTAACTGTATATACTTATCATTCACATAGGTAATATTTCCATTCATATCTGTTTTAGAGATGATAGAACTCTCATCCAGCGCTTTTTTATATTCGTCAAGAAGTTTTACATATCTATTAATCTCTTGCTCTTTTTGAAAAATAGTGTCTGTGTAGTGCTTTAGCACTCCTTGAAAATTTTGATCAAACAAGTATGATATTTCATCAAAAATTTCTTTTGAGTTGATCTTTGCATCATAAGTGAAGTCAATCATTGATCGTCTAAAGTGACTACATATTTCAAATAGCTCATCAGCTTTAATATTTTTATCTTTTAAATATGCCAAAAGATTTTCCATGATAGGACAATTACCTATATCAAACTCACTGGAGATAACACCCATAAAGTAGTCAAAAACTCCATCAGCATACTCATCTAAAAAATTATCTTTATCTATTTTATGAAGTTTTAAAATCTTTTGTGGAAGTTCATAAGAAACCCATTGCAAAAGGATAGCCTCTTTTGAGGCAATAAATGTATCGTGTGCTTTTATAAGATTTGGAATTTTATTTTTCATGTACATTTACCAGCTTTTAAATTATGAAATATGATAATAGCATAATTACGGATAAATATATTAAAGATATTGCCGTTGTCCCAATTATATTTCCAATTTGACAACTACTACAGGATGTAAATTGTTTTCCCTCATACTGTGCATAAAAGAAATATACAATATTTAATCCAATAGCACCAAAACATAGATAAATTTGATAATTCCAAATAGTTTTTGCACTTTCATCACTAACAAAAAATGAACTTAAAAATAAAATAATCATTGCAATCATTAGAGCATTAATAGCTTTAACAATATAGTCTCTCTTAAAAATTGTAGGACAAGACTCAGAAATTGCAATATCACTGCCATACTCCAACTTTTTTTCAAAAAGTTTTTTTTCATTTTTTGAGAGCTTATTTATAAAACTTGAACCAAATGTATAGTCAATTTTTCTTTGAAGCAATATACTTAAGTCTCCATCTGCCTTCATAGAGTGTTGCTTGCCTTCTCTATCCTGATAAACTAGACTAATTGAAGCATATCTTTGAACTTTTGCAGTTAGTCCAGGAAAATAAGCTGTACTCTCTGTAACAATTGTTTTTCCTTCTGTTTTTAATACTCTTGGATTAATTAACTCTAAAAATTCACCATTTTCATCTTTTATAACAATTACATTAAAATAATATCCTATCTGATATCCTACAAGTCCATCTAAATTATTTTCAATAATAGTATCTTTTAAATCCTCTATTATTGAAAATAACTCTTCATTAAACAGTCTTACATCCGTTCCAAATTCAACACTAGGAGTGGTAGGATATTTAACAATATCTTTAACCATTATTTGCCTTTATTATTAAAAAATAGGGGATTTTTTTGTAGATACGTCCTAGAAGTTAACTTCTAGGACAAAAGTGTAGAACTAGTGACTTTTACTTACTACTATTAACATTTTGATGTTGATAACAATAAATCTAATAAACTGCCAAATAATATTTGTTCTCATTGCTTTTGCAAATTTACCTGGAATCATTGTTAAATTAAACTGGTCACTCTTACCAAAGTTTACTTCTTCTTTTTTCATATTAATATCCTTTTATTATTTTCTATTCTGGAATCTTTGTCCAGCCAAATTTTAGTTTAGCTTTCCAAATAAATAAATGGTGCAAGATATGTTTAATCCAGTGACCCGCAAGACCAATCTCACCAAAAGTATAATCTGTATCACGACCGGTACCAGGATACTTTTCATAATCTGGAACAACAGGATAAACTGTCATTGCCGCAGCTGTTCCATCAAATAGACCCTTACCGGCAGATGCAACACAAGCAGCACCCATATCAGCCATAGAAGCTTTATGCAATGGAGCATTTTCACCTTTAGTTATACGATCACAAATACTATGAGCAACTGCTTTACCGATAATACCTGAAGGCATACCGGTTCTAGGAGGAGTTGGAGTGATTGGTGTTCCATTTGGAGAACTCATCGGTTTAGAGATTGGATGTGGAGGTGCAAAAGCAATACCGCAAGCAAAAATATTATCATAAGTCGGGTTTTGATAAGTTTCCGGCCAGTCACTTGCTTTCCAGTTCTCATAAGCACCGGCAGCATAATTCGCATCAACTTTCAAGAAACCGTTTGGAGCAAAAATAGTATCTGTAATGTCAGAACCATCTTTAGAGTAGGCTTTAAGACCAACACCGGCAAACGGAGGGATAAGCATTGAGAAATCAAACTCCTCTTCACCAAAAGAACCATCAAGTAATTCGTAATGTACTTTTCCAGACTCAACTTTATTTACATGCGCACCGATTATCCAGTCAACATTTCTTTCAGCAAAAAGAGACTCAGCAAATAGTTTTGAACTAACTGCATATCCGCCAACTTTCATATGAAGTCCACCCATACCGAAATCACCTAAGAATGATTCGTTTGAAATCCATTTGATATCAGCCATGTCACGAACACCGGCTCTAGTCAATTCATGCTCAATATTGAAGATATACTCAAATGCAGCACCTTGACATGTACACATACCGTGTCCTGTACCGATTAAGAATTTTTGGCGTTCACCATTTTTCATTGTTTCGATAGTCTTTTGAAACTCTTCATTAGCATGAATTGCGTGATCTGCCGTACAAACTGAAACAGTATGCTCACCAAGATTACTACCTTCACCAAGACCTGGAGTTGCTCCAAAGTTTAGTTTAGGACCTGTTGCATTGATTAGATAATCATACTCTACAACTTCAGAATCACCCTCTCTACCCTCAAGTGTATACTCGATTGTAACAAAAGGTTTATCATTTGTTCCGCTACCCTCTGGGTTAATTGAAACAGCTTTTGCCTGTTTATAATTAATACCAGCCTTAGCGTAAACAGGAGCTAAATCAAAAGTAACATCCTCTTTACTCATCTCACCAACACCAACCCAAATATTTGATGGAATCCAGTTCCACTTTGAATTTGGAGTCACAACAACCACTTCATGGGCTGAGCCTAACCATTTTGCGGCGAAAGTAGCTGCAGTATGACCTGAAACTCCTCCACCAAGAACAACTAATCTTGCCATATTGTATATCCTTATTTTTTTAAATATAAAAAGCTTTATCACAATAATATCACAAAAATGTCAAGTTCTCTTTACAATTTACTATTTTTTTTAAAATAATAATTATATAGCAGAGCTATACCAAAGCCACAACTACTTATTTTATGGACTTATAGAACATTTAAAAGTAGAACTATCCTATATTTTTATTATTTTACTGACTATTTCATAAACATTTTTTGAGATAGAATGTGTAGAAACTACACGGTCTAACTCGGTTTTCATAGCATTTTTATT
>DAOVJL010000092.1 GCA_030673275.1 Sulfurimonas sp. | reverse complement strand
GAAGAGAGCTTAACAAAAAATAGCTTTCCAATCGCTTTTATTGGTTGATTTTCATTAAAATAAAATGCATCTGTTGCAAAAAGTGGTATATTTTTTAAAATACTAATTGATTTTAAAAAAATATATGCAACTTTTATCGCCATAAAGCTACCTGGTCCATTTGCAAAGAAAAGTTTTTGAATATCATATTTATTTGAGAGTTCATTATACATTTTCGGTAAAATATCTGAACTTTTTTCTTCACTTATAATCTTATCTATAAGTTTATTATTCTCATATATACCAATCATAACTGGAGAAGAGAGACCTATGAAAACTAAAT
Source organism: Sulfurimonas sp. (assembly GCA_030673275.1). GTDB lineage: Bacteria > Campylobacterota > Campylobacteria > Campylobacterales > Sulfurimonadaceae > Sulfurimonas. The sequence goes on along the minus strand of DAOVJL010000092.1, from coordinate 5,345 downwards.
CAACACTCTTAGGCATACGCTTTTTCTAGCTCTTTAGTTTTCTCACCAACAAGCTCTACAACTTCATAATTTTCCGGACTCTTTAATAATTCAAGTGTAAGTTTATGATTTAAATCATGACTTCCTGCCATAGCCTCGTAGTTGCCGACAAAGTTCATGCCTATTAGTGCCATATCTCCAATAGCATCTAATATTTTATGTCTTACAAACTCATCAGAAAATCTTAATCCTTCTGGATTTAAAACTTTTTTATCATCCAAAACTACAGCATTTTCTAGTGAACCGCCAAGTGCCAAACCTTTTGAACGAAGATATTGAACCTCATGTAAAAAACCAAAAGTTCTAGCTCTAGAGATTTCATCTTTGTAATTTTGTTTAGAAAACTTCAATACATAATCTTGCTGCTGTATAACTGGATGTTCAAATTTAATTGTAAAACCATATTGCAAATCTGATGAAGGAGAGAGTTTTACATACTTTTCTCCAACCTGAACAATTACTTCTTTTTTTATTCTCATAACTTTTTTAGGTATATCAAGTGATGCAATTCCTGCTTCATCTAAAAGCATGCAAAAACTTGCACTGCTTCCGTCCATAACAGGAACCTCATCAGCATCAACGATAATTCTAAGATTATCAATTCCATAAGCATATACAGCTGAGAGCATATGCTCTATTGTTGAGATAACATAGCCATCTTTTCCTATAACAGTTGCCATTTTAGTGTCAACTACATTCTCAGGAATTAAAGGGATTGCGACATCTACATCGCTACGATAAAATACTATTCCACTGTTTTCTTTTAATGGTTCTAATCTTAACTTAACAGCAGAACCTTTATGAAGACCTATTCCGACTAACTCAACAGCTTTTTTTATAGTTGTTTGATACATATTATTTGTCTCCTTTATTAAAGAAGTGAATTCTTTGACAAATTCCCCTCGTCTTTCGCTACACCTATCGGCGAAAAAAAATCATTTTTATCCTCTATCTATAATATCTTTAGCACTTTTTATTACATCACTGATATTTAATTTCATCCATGTGCTATCCATCCACTCTGCAGGACGAACTTCAATACCCTGTATAAGAACTCCAAAATGTAAATGATCTCCCATTGCATATCCGCTTTTGCCTGTGCTTGCCATATTAGCACCGGCTACTATGGAATCTCCACTATTGACATTGAGAGATGAACAATGACCGTAAAGTGTATATAGACCTAATCCATGATGAACTATTGGCATATTTCCATAAAGACCATTATAGTCAGCAAAAATAACATCCCCATCATTTTGCGGTTTAATTTTTGCCATTGCATTACTAGCCATATCTAAACCTAAGTGATATGATTCACTTATATACTCTTTATTATAAAAGTATTTTCTATGGTCACCAAAACGAGCAACGATTGCTGCATTTTTAAGTGGGTACATCTTATTTATCTTAAAGTCACTGATCATTTCATCACTAACCTTAGATGTTATATCATGAATTAGTTTTTCATTTTTTGCTCTAATATCTTCATTTATTATTTTAAACTGTTCAATCGGGTCTGTAACACCTTGAGTTTCCATAAACTCTTCTGCAAGCTCAGCAATTTTTCCATTTAAAAACTTATCACTGATTTTAATATTTGACAATCTATACTTCTTATCTTTTAAGTATAGAGGAACACCGGTTTTCGATATATTTTGAGCATTATCTTCGGCAACTACAGTAGCTTTAAAAGTTGACTCTGTAATAGGCCAAGCGAGCAAAGATATATAGTAACCTTTCTTATAAAATGGCTGTGGCTTAAACTTTTTTCCATAATTTGTTTGAATATAGATGTCTTTAAGATTATCATCACTTGCTTTAAAAATCACAAGTGCTGCCCCGCCTTTTTTAATCTTGTATGAGTGAGAAACAGTGCTGAGTTGTGGTTTTTTCTTATCTATTAATAATCTGTACTCAGTTACTGCATGATTTCCATTTAAAAAATTCCACTTACTATTGTCACCAGCTTCTACCAATATGTTAATATATTTATCTCTCATTGCATAAGCACTTCTTGGTGGCTCAACTTTTACATGCACTGACTCTTGTGCTACCATAAACTGTTCATGGTGTAGAGTTGTATCTCCGCTACTGCTCTTTAAAATAACTCTGTATGATTTTAATCCACTCTTATCATCAATAGATATCTCAAGCGGTGTTTTTAGATTCCAATAACCATTGTTTTGCATTGTAATTTTAGGTATATCTCTTTCAAACATTGCAGAAGTGTATACATAAACAACTCCTGCAATAATCACAGCAAATAAGAATAACACGCCAAATAAAGATTTGTTTTTTCCTCTTCTCAAACTATATTTCCTTCTTAATTAAATTTAAAACTTTTTCTTTTATATTTTCTAAACTAACTTCATCGTTTATATCAAACCCTGCTCTGCCGGCATGTCCTCCACCGCCAAAGTTCGATGCTATTTTTGAAGCATCAACTTTTGCGTTTGAGCGAATAGACCCTTTTATAGTAAAATCACTATTTTGTCTTACAAGTATTGCAACTTCTACTTGTGGAAGATACATAGACTCTTCTAAAGCCAGTTCACAATCTTGTCCGTCTGCTCCAGTCGCCCTCATCTCCTCATCACTAACACAAAAAACAGCAACTCTTGCATCAAGCTCTAAAGTCATACTCTTAAGCATAACTGCTTTTAGCCTCAGAGCCGCCAAAGAGACTGTTTTCATTATAAACTTATTACAAAGTTTATATTCTGCTCCACACTCTATTAACTCCCTAACCGTAGCAAATGTTGTACCATCAACCTTTTCATCCATAAAAGCATTTGAATCATCTAAAATTCCAGCATACATTGCAGTTGCCATCTTTTTATTTATCTTGATTGAATTCTCTTTAAAGAAATTATATAGAACTTCTGTTGTACTTATAGCCTTTGGCTCCACAAAATTAAATTTTGCAAAATTATCATTACTCTCATGATGATCTATATTTATCAAATCACACTCTAGCTCTACACCCAATCTTTTTATATGAGCACAATCCAATGAAATGGCTAAATCAGCAGAAGCGGGAAATGAGTCTCTAATTTTTTCAAACCATGGTATAAAAGATAATTTTTTAGGTATATTTTTGGTTTGACAATACCATGAAACTTTTTTATGCTTTTGAAGCAAGTAAGTATACATAGCACTCGCACTACTAATAGAGTCGGCGTCAGGATTTACATGTGAGATTACTACAATATGATTTGCACTATCTATTTCGTTTAATATTTTACTCAACTGGGTTATCTTTTTTTTAAATTATATACTATTTTTTATTCATTTTATAAACACGCACTGCCTAGATACAAACTTTTAAGATTGGTGTGTACCTGTTTTGTACCTTTTTTCTAAAAAGCCTATTGTCATTTTTTCTTTTCGTGACCTGCATCATTCCTATTTGGTGTTGTTTTTAAAAAGTGAATATTCAACCTCTGGGGTGTAATTTTAAATTTTTGTATTAGCTAATAAATATTCTCATCAGAACAATTCGATTGATTTATCTATTTTTCTTCTACAAGTATTAAATAGTTTTTACAAGCATCTTGGTAGTTCAATTTACATGCTTTATCAAATAATGATATTGATTTATCTTTATTCTTTTTAAAGTAGAAGTATTGCAATCCTAAATTATGACAACCAATACTATTGTTGTTATCACAAGCCTTTTCGTAAAACTTCATTGCTATTGTTTTATTTTGCTCAACACCTAAACCATCTTCATATAATAATCCAATATGTGTACAAGCATTATATATTTTATTTTGACATGAGTAGTCAAATAATGTTTTAGCCTTTTTATAATTTTTCTTTTTACCTGTTCCATCTCTATACAAAATTCCTAGGTTATAACATCCTTTAGCTACTTTTTCATCACAAGCTTTTTTGTATAGTTTATATGCTTTTGTATAGTCTATTTTGGTGCCATAACCATGTTGATATAAATATCCTAAATTAGAGCAAGCTTTATAAAATTTACCATTGCATGAAGATGTGTAAAATGTAAATGCTTTTTTATAATTTTTCTCTAGACCACATAATCCATGTTCATAAAAATCACCAAGTTCATTACAACTTTTTACATTACCAAGTTCACACTGTTTTTTGTATGAGTATACAATATCTATATTTGTATCTGTATCTATATTTGCAAACAGTAAGATATTAAGTATTAGTAATGAGATTATGCTTTTCAATTATTCAATACCTATTTTAGATTCATCTTTTTCGTTCCACAGTTCAAATGATTTATATCCATATAAATATATTGCAACATAATATGGAATTATTATCATAATACCTATAGCCATAGAAACTAATATTTCTATTGTTGATAAATCACTAAATTCGCTAATTAATTCAGAATAGTCTTGAAGTAAAGTATTATAAATAATGTCCCAAATAATGATGATAAAGAGCCACTTTTTCCAAAAAGCTTTAGAAAAGAATGTTTTTTTATAGATAAATCCGAAAAAACCTATGCATGAAATAATTGTAAATGCTAAATCAAAAAAATCTACATAAGACATACCAAGCATAAATGTATCAAAAAAACTCATTGATATAAGAATGACAATAAACCAAAAATATATTTTCCATAACATGACAGCAATCCTTATTTTTTATTTACACAGTTTGATAAACATTTTTCATATTGCTTTATGAGATGCTTATGGTCTTTTAGCGTTGAACCAAATTTTGGATATGCTACAAGTGCGAGTGTTTTTCCCATAAAATCAGCCATTCCACTATAATCAACTTCATAACCATAACGGTTTAACAGTTTTACTTTTATACCTTCATATACAAAAAACATACGAGAAAAAAAGCTTATGTGATCTTTTTCTTCTTTTTCCATAAACTGTTTAAATATATCAATCTCTTTTTGTGATTCTGACTTTACGGAAATAATATATTTTTTCATATAGCTGTCGTAATAAAACTTGAATCTTTTCAGTACTGTAGTCATAAGTTGTTTGTATCCATCACCAAGTTCTTTGAAATCATCTTGATTAAGTAAGCTTTTTTCGCTCATTTTATACGTAGAGTTTTTTTCAAATTCTATTTTTTGATAATATATATCTGAACTAGGAGGTGGATTTTGTTTTAATACATTATAGATGTCACTATCTCTCCTGTTTTCACTGATAGCAGTATATAATTTTTTATAAAGGCTTAGTGCAATTATATAATCTAACATAGTCACAGAATTAATCATCAATGCATTTAGGTTATTGATATGAGTTGAAACTATTTTCTTTATTAATATATAGTTATTATCTTTGCTAAGTATTTTT
>DAOVJL010000136.1 GCA_030673275.1 Sulfurimonas sp. | reverse complement strand
AATACTCTTTTTAATTTCACATCCATCTGGGTCAAAAATTTTAACCCCATGTAGTTTTGTAGTGTATGCGACGAAAGAGTTATTTAATATTTCTAAGTCCATTATATCGGATTTGGCTATTTGGCATCCATATATATTAAGCATAAAAGATTATAGTTTAAAAAAGTAGTATTTGGGCTGAAAGAGTGATTAAGTATAGAGGGAAGAGCCACTAAGAGTGGCTCAAGGGGGTGTTACATGTCTTTGAGTTCAACTTCTTGTATAGCTTTCATTAGGTGTTTACCCATTTGACGATCAAATTCATCCCAATGTTGGATGTCTTTTAATTCAGCTGCTACGTCTGGTTTAACTTCATAGCTCTCTTTGTCATCTTCATAAGCTGTTTTAGCCCATTTTAGAACAGTTTTAAAGTAGTTCAAGAAAGGATCGATAACTTTATGCATTTTATCTGACGGACCATGTCCAGGAACATAAAGGTCATATTTTTTATAACCATTTCTTTGAGCAATTATATCCTCAAGAAGCTCTATATTTCCATGTACACTAGAACTTTCATCCATACCACCAAGACGACAATCCATAAGGTTATCACCTAACCACAGTGTTTTAGATTTTACATGTTCAATTAGGATGTCTGTGTCTGTATGTGCACGCTCTGGGTGAAAAACTTTAAAAGTCTCTCCATCAACTTTAAGGACATCACCATCTTTTAAAACTTTAGTTGGGAAAGGGAATGGCCCATCTGTACCTTTTAGATTTTTAGAAAGACCCTCTAAGATGTTGTACCATAGTCTAGCTGCACCATCTTTTGAAGCTTTAATCATATTTGGATGAGCATAGCTTTGAGCATCTGGAAATGATTCAGCAAATGCTTTACCGGCAAACCAGTGGTCACCATGTTTATGAGTATTTAAAATAGCAAGTACAGGTTTGTTTGTAGCTTTTTTGTATTCAGCAACTATTTTTAAACCAACATTGTAGTTTCCACCTGGATCAATTACGATAGTTCCATTTTTACCTTCTACAAATGATGGGTTATTCATAAATCCTTCATTTTCAACACTTGGATTTTCTGGTGGTCCATGCATTATCCATACATTAGTGTTTTTTACTTTTTCAAATTTAAATTCACCTAACTTTCCTAAAGAAAAAGCATTCAGTGATAAAGAAAATGCCATAGCTACCGAGATTAAAAGAGTAGTTTTTTTCATTTTGTCTCCTATTTTGTAGTTTATAGAGGGGAATATGAATTTAGTCAAAAAAGCCTTCTCACGTGAAACGTGTAGCTTTTACAGAAAATCATTTAGTGATTTTCTTGCATCAGGCTTTAGCCTAGAAGTGACTGAGTAGAATCTGGATGAGTTCAGATTCTACGAGATATATATGTTATGCTTTACCAGAAAGCATACCATGGATAGTCATTGGTTTAAGTGCATAAACTTTTAATAACCACCAAATCCATCTCTCTTGAGTTGGATCAAGTGGGAAAGATGCAGCATTTACACCACTACCTGTCTTTTTAGAAGCCCAGTTGAACTCAGCTAACATAACTGTACCGATACTTGTGATAAGTGGACAAACTGTATATCCATCATATTTTGCAGTAGGTTTTTTACCGCTCATTACAGAAATCATATTGTCAACAACTACTTTGTACTGCTTACGAGCAGAACCACCAGTTTTACCCATTGGGACACCGGCAACATCACCTAGTGACCAAACATTTTCAAAGAAAGATGATTGTAAAGTCTCTTTGTCTACAGTAACCCAACCTGGACCTTGAGAACCGATTTCAGATTTACCAACAACATCCGGAGCTTTCATTGGAGGAGAGATGTGCATAAAGTCATATTTAACTTCAACAGGCTCACTAACCTCTACTTTTTTCATGTAAGGCTCATCCATCTCATCTAAGAACTCTTTATCAACTTTTTTCCACTTGTTAAACGTTGCTGTTTTACTTGCAGTATCAACCGCTACTAAATTATGATTATAGTTCCATTTGAAATCTCTTGCTTCAAATTGTTTAATGATTGCAGTATGATAATCTTTGATACCAAACATACCAGTACCGTTAGGGTAGAAAGTAAGTTCAACCTTGTCACGAACACCGGCTTCTACTAAACGATCATGTGTAAGATACATGATTTTCTTAGGAGCACCACCACATTTTAATGGTCCTCTTGGGTGAGTAAACACAGCTTGAAGTTTTTGGGGACCCTTGTGAGACTTAGCTTTTTGAATTAACTCTTGAATACCTTTCCATGTTGCAACAGCACCATCTTGGAAATAGATTGAGTGAAGACCATTTTGAGTAATAGTTTTCTTAGTAGATGCATTATCTTTACCAGCCGAAGTAATCTCACCTTCAAGACCTTTAATAGCCTTATAGTTAAGGTTAATACCAGTTGCAACAACTAGTTGGTCATAAGAGATATCTTGACCTCCATCAACAGTAACTTTATTGTTTTTAGGATCAATTGCAGTAACACTGCCTTTGATTAGTTTAACACCTTTTGGCACAAAGTCATCTCTGTTATATTGAATATCAGAAAGTTCCCAAACACCGCCACCGATTAAAGTTTGACCAGGTTGGTAAGATACAGATAAAGGATCTGGCTCAATTACAGTGATATCAGCATTGCTGATAGAGTTGTTAAGACGAGCAGCTGTACTCATACCGGCTAAACCACCACCAATAATAACTATTTTACCGCTTACATCAGCAGATGCAGCAGATGCTGAAGACGCACCAACTGTAGCACTTGCTAAAACAGACGCAGCTAATGGAGATATTGTTAAATATTTTAAAGCATCACGACGAGACATAATCTCTGGGTGCTTATCCACTTCATTTAAAATCTCTTCTAAAATCTCATTTTTTTTCATGATTTTCCTTTTTTTGTGATAAAGTTATCAATTTTACAGCTTTGAGGCTTAAGAAAGTTTTAAATATTGTTGTTTTTGGCTCTTTCGTGCCATTTTATGAGTTTTGGTATCAGTTTTAGAGAGATTATTATCAATAATTATATATTTTGTTTATAATAAGCTGAACAGAGAGTCTGTTGTTAAATTCATTTTTTGTGATTTTATAGTCACATGTAAGTTTTTTATTTTGAGGCATTAGGAAAACTTTTTTGAAGAGAATCAGCTCTATCGTTTTTCTCTCATGGGTAAATTGTCTAACGATAATTTTAGAGTGTGATTTATCTTTCCCAAATAGTTTTATCTCTATTATCTCAGCATCTTTTATTAAAAAAGTTGGACGAGAATTAGCTTCACCATATGGCTCAAAATTATCTAACAGGCTTAAAAGTTCAAGGTCTATTTCATCGCTTGGCATTATTCCGATAACTTCATCTATTGGTATAAAATCATCTACATGTAGTTTTGAAGCAGATTCATTTATAGCAATTCTAAAATCATTTATGTTTTTCTTTTCTAATCCAAGTCCGGCAGCCATTTTGTGACCGCCAAATTTTGTCAGATAGCTCTCATTAGCTTTTATCAGTTCATAGATACTCACATTGCCAATACTTCTTGCACTACCTTTAGCTACTCCGTTTTCAATACTTAATACTATTGCAGGTTTTGCAAAATGATCTACCAGCCTTGCAGCAACAATTCCAACAACACCCTCATGCCAACCCTCTTTTGCAACCACAATAACATTGTCACTGTCGTTACCACATGCTAACGCTTCTTTAGTGGTATCTGCTTCTGTCTCACGTCTGAGTTCATTAAGAGAATTTAGCTTTTCAAATTGTGCATAAGCTTGGTTGAGTGAAGTCGAAGTAAAAAATTCAAGAGCGATAGAAGCATCTTCGAGTCTTCCTGCGGCATTTATGCGAGGGGCAATCTGAAAAGCTATATCTTCTGAGCTTATGATTGATTTGTTTAAAAAGTCTCTTATAACTATGGAAGCAGGTCTACTTGAACTCATTAAAACCTTTAGTCCCTCTTTTACAAGAGTTCTGTTTATATCTATAAGGGGCATAATATCTGCGATAATCGCTATTGCCAAAATATCTAAAAACTGTCTCATATCTATTTGCAGATTTAATTCTTTTTTTACAAGTCCAAGAAGTAACCAAGCGACTTGTGCACCGCATATCTCTTTAAACGGATACTTACATGTAGATAACTTTGGATCAACAATTGCATAGGCTTCCGGCAGTATCTCTGATGGTGTATGATGGTCGGTAATGATTAAATCGATACCTCTTTCTTTGCATATATCCGCAGCTTCTATAGCGGATATGCCATTATCAACTGTGATTACCAAATCAGCATCTATACGCTCTAATATACTTGGGCTTACTCCGTAACCGTCACTGAAACGATTTGGAATAATGGCTTCAAGCGGATATGGAATTTGTCTAAAAAAATCTACCATAATCGCAGTAGAACTAACCCCGTCAACATCATAATCACCAACAATGGTTATCTTTTTGTTTTCTCTTATT
>DAOVJL010000126.1 GCA_030673275.1 Sulfurimonas sp. | reverse complement strand
TGGCGATTGAAGATGCAGTAGCACTCACAAAAATGGCAGTTGAAAAAGGTGCAGACGGTATCATCGCGACTAACACGACTATAGACTACTCACTTGTTAAAAATCCAAAAGATATTGGCGGACTTAGCGGAGCAGTACTAAAGCAGAAAAGTTTTGAGATATTTGAAGCAATCGCAAAAGAGCTTTACGGAAAGACTACACTTATCTCAGTCGGTGGAATCGACTCAGCGGAAGAAGCATACAAACGCATAAAAGCCGGTGCTTCACTTGTTCAGATACTGAGCGGACTTATTTTTCATGGTCCGGATATGATTATGAACATAAATAAAGAGCTTACTAAGCTAATACTTGCTGACGGATATTCAAATATCACTGAAGCGATAGGTGCGGATAGAAAATAAGTATGAAAATCATAACTACTATACTGGTAAGTTCATCTTTACTACTAAGCTCTACATCATTTATAAAGTATGAAAAACCAACGACAAAAAATACAAATATTAAAACTAAAGGGAGTGAATCGCATATCATGTCATCATCATCATTACCAGCATACAAAACAAAAACTCTAAAAAATGGACTACAAATAGTTGTAATTCCTCTAGAAAACTCTACAAATGTTATAAGCACTGATATCTTCTACAAAGTTGGAAGCAGAAATGAAGTTATGGGTAAAACCGGTATTGCTCACATGCTAGAGCATATGAACTTCAAATCTACAAAGAACTTGCCGGCGGGTCAGTTTGACAAAGAGGTTAAAGGCATCGGTGGTGTAAACAATGCATCTACAAGCTTTGACTACACTCACTACTACATAAAATCAAGCACAGATAACCTTAGCAAGTCTCTTTCACTTTATGCTGAGCTTATGCAAAACCTTAAGCTAAAAGATAAAGAGTTCCAACCTGAGCGTGATGTTGTCGCAGAAGAGAGACGATGGAGAACAGAGAACTCTCCTCTCGGTTATCTTTACTTTGCAATGTTCAACAACGCCTATACATACCATCCTTACCACTGGACACCTATCGGCTTTATGAACGACATACAAACTTGGACAATCAAAGATATAAAAGATTTTCATAAGACTTATTATCAGCCAAGCAATGCTATTTTAATGGTTACCGGTGATGTAGATGCTAAAGAGGTATTTAAAAAAGCTAAAAGAGAGTTCGGTCACATCAAAAATAACTCTAAAATCCCTGAGTTTAAGTTTGTAGAGCCAGAACAAGACGGACCAAAACGTGTAACAATACATAGAGACAGCGAAGTTGAAATGGTAGCTATAACTTTTCATATTCCTGATTTTAAACATAAAGACCAAGTTACTCTAAGTGCTATCTCTGAGATTTTGTTCTCTGGAAAAAGCTCAAGACTTTACAAAGAACTGATACACAAAAAACACCTTGTAAACAGTGTTTATGCTTACAATATGGAAAATATCGACCCTGGTCTTTTTATATTTTTAGCTACATGCAACCCAGGCGTAAAAGCTGAGGATGTTGAACGTGAGCTGATAGAACAGATAGAGCTTATTAAAAGTAAAAATGTGACCAAAGCTGAGCTAGACAAGGTGAAAATCAATACTAAAGCTGATTTTATCTACTCTTTAGAGAGTTCAACATCGGTGGCAAACCTTTTTGGAAGCTACCTTGTTCGTGGGGACTTAGAGCCTCTTTTAACTTACGAAGAAGATATTAAAAAAGTGACAATTAAAAAAGTTAAAGATATTGCGAATAAATATTTTGATTTTAACAAATCAACAACCTTGATTCTTAAAAAAGGTAAGTAGTTTTTTTAAATAAAATAAATTTTAAACTTATAGCGCTATAATAAAAACTAATATGTGTTTAACTGTGTTAAACAGAGGACTTATAGCAATGATGAACATTCGTACTAGGATTTTTTTTCTCGCTTTTGTTACTTTAAGTGCAGTGACAATTGCTTTTTATGTTGAGTATAGGGATATCAATAAAAAATTATTTGCTATAGAAAACACACTACAAGTTACAAATAAAATTCGCACTATATCGGAACTTGTTCATTCGCTTCAAAAAGAACGTGGCCTTTCAGTGAATTACCTGCTAGGTCATGATAAAGAGCTACACAATTTATATTTAAAACAGTGTGCAATCACAAAATCAAAATGGGATCAATTAAAAAGCTGTAATCTTCTTAAAAAAAATAAATTTGCAACTAATTTTCCTAATGCTCTTATTGAAATGCGTCAGCAAATATCTTCTAGCAATATAGACTGGCATGTAGTAAGATCATTTTACACCTCTGCAATAAACAATTTATTAGAATTACAAATCCTTGAAATAACATCTTTAGAATATTCACAAAATATTTCTCATGAACTCCAATCACTTTTTTATCTTGCTAATACTAAAGAGAGCTTAGGCATAGTTAGAGCTACTCTTAATCAAGGTTATTCTCAAGGTAATCTTTCTGCAAAAGAGTTGGAATATCTCATTCACCACTATGGGGCTTTTTTTGATAATCATAAAATTTTCAAAGCAATCTCTAAAGCTCATATTATGACAACTCAAGATCCAACATGGCTTGCAAAAACTGATGAAGATATGTATTATTCAGTTATTGCTAAAATTGATTATGCTTTAAATTCAGAAGGAAAAGCATTCTCAGGTTCTACATCAGCATGGTGGAATGAAGTTACCTCTATTATTGATACTCTAAAAGATACAGAAGATACTATATTTGAACATATAAATAATCATTTATCTGTAAAAAAAGAATACTATCAAAACTATCTGTTTTGGTACGGCTCTTTAATATTTGTAGTCTTAATGATTGTTATTCTACTTACATACTTTGCTATTAGTAGAATATTAAAAGCTCTATTTATTCTTATTAACTCACTAAACGAACTGGAATATACTCAAGATTTCAGCCTACGAATCAACAGTACATCCAGAGATGAATTTGATCAGATTTCCAACTCTATCAATAATCTTCTTGACTATACTGACAAGATTATTAAAGAAAAAGAATTCCTTGCTACTACTGATTTACTGACTGGTCTTATGAATAGACGAAGTTTTATTAAAGCATCTCAAGTGGAGATAGACAGAAGTGAGCGTTATGATACACATTCTTCACTAATATTCTGTGATATAGATTTTTTCAAACATATCAATGATGAATATAGCCATTCAACAGGTGACAGAGTTCTTAAAGAGTTTGCAAAAACAATTATGAATAATCTGCGTACCAATGATTACATCTGCAGATGGGGTGGTGAAGAATTTCTTATATTTGCGACAGAGACAAACCTTGATTCAGCTGAAAAATTAGCCCAAAAGCTGCGAAAAAAAATCATGGAGTTGTCAATTAAGCCGATAGAACAACAAGTGACATGTAGCTTCGGTGTTGCTCAGAGAATTGATGGGGAATCATTTAATGAGTTGTGTGAACGAGCTGATGAAGCACTTTATAATGCAAAAAACAGTGGACGGAATAAGGTTTGCGTATCAGAATCTACATCCCCTGCCAAAAATTACAATATTAAATGTAAATAATATCCCATTCTAGATTTTATACTTTTTAGCTATAATTGCGCATTAATTAAATAAGGCTAAATAGATGAATATAGTAACAGGTTCTTCAACAGCACTGATAACTCCATTCAAAAATGGAAAACTAGATGAGCAGACTTATGCTGCACTTATAAAAAGACAAATAAACAATGGTATGGATGCAGTATGTCCGGTTGGAACTACTGGTGAGAGCGCTACTCTTACAGCAGATGAAGATATAAGATGTATGGAAATTGCAGTAGAAGTTTGTAAAGGTACTGGCACTAAAGTATTAGCTGGTGCCGGCAGTAACTCTACAGCAGAAGCTATTAATACTGCAAAACGCGCACAAAAATGTGGTGTAGATGCTATATTTTCAGTGAGTCCTTACTACAACAAGCCATCTCAAGAGGGTATTTACCAACACTACAAGGCTATTGCAGAATCTGTAAGTGATCTTCCATTTATGCTTTATAATGTACCAGGACGTACTGGTGTTGATATCTCAGCTGATACGACTATCCGTCTTTTTAATGATATAAAAAATATATATGGTGTAAAAGAAGCTACTGGAAGTTTAGAGCGTACAGTTGAGCTTCTTTCTCGTTGTCCTGAACTTAAAGTTTTTTCTGGTGATGATGCTATTGATTACCCTATTTTAGCTAATGGCGGAGCTGGAATCACTTCTGTTACATCCAACCTTATGCCAGACCTAAAATCTGAGCTGGTTAGACTTGCTCTTGGGGGTGACTTTGCAGGTGCAAAAGCTATAAATGATAAACTCTATCCTCTAAACTCAGTAATGTTTTGTGAATCTAATCCTGTACCAATCAAAGCAGCTATGTATATAGCAGGTCTTATTGATACTTTAGAGTACCGTCTTCCTTTGGTTGCTCCAAGTGTAGAAAATATGAAAAAAATCGAAAAAGTAATGAAAAATTACGACATTAAAGGACTGTAATAATATGCAAGGAAAGACTCTATTTATAAGTGGTGGAACTCGTGGAATCGGTAAAGCAATGGTTTATGCTTTCGCACGAGAAGGTTGTAATGTAGCATTTACTTACGCTTCAAGTGCTGATATTGCAAATGAGATTGTAGCTGATTTAGAAACTAATTATGGTGCA
>DAOVJL010000134.1 GCA_030673275.1 Sulfurimonas sp. | reverse complement strand
TTTTTAACCCACTCCTCTTTAGTGCGAAGAGGCATCATAGCGGGATGAAGCTCAGTTGTATTATGACCTAACTCTCTAGCCATCTCGTAGCCGTCTCCCTCAGCTCCTAGAGCAGGGTAGCCAAGTCCACCGGTTGCTACTATAATATTTTTAGTATTGAAGGTTTGATTTTCTGTTTGAATTCCGGTTATTTTCTTATCTGCATGTAGTATTTGTTGGACTTTTTGCGAGCATAGAACTTCTACATGTAAGTTTTTCATCTCATCTTCAAGTGCGTCAATTATTGTAGATGAACTATGTGAAGTTGGAAAGACTCTAAAGCCATCAGGAGCGTGAGTATCAACCCCAATCTCTTTGAAGAATTTTGTAAGGGCTTTATGGTCAAATGCCCCAAGTGCATCCTGCATAAAACGTCCATTTCGACCAAATTTAGCCATAAAATCTTCATTTGATAAAGTATTTGTTAGATTACATCGACCACCGCCGGTAGCTTTGAGTTTTGCGCCAATTTGAGGAAGTTTTTCCAAAAGAAGTACACTTTTGCCTTTTCTTGCTGCTGTTATGGCAGCCATCATCCCAGCAGCCCCAGCACCAATAATAATAACGTCGTAAATCTTTTTCATAGTGATATTTTAGTATAATTTTATTTTTATAGGTTGAATATGCAAACACTTTATGGTGATAGAAAAAAATGTTATAACTGTTACAGACCAAAAAGCTCTTGTATGTGTGCTTATATTAACAAAATAGATACAAAAACAAAATTTATTATTCTGATGCATCCAAAAGAGTTTAAAAAAGTAAAAAATAACACTGGACACTTTACTTACCAGAGTTTAAGTAACTCAGAACTCTTTATAGGTGTGGATTTTTCAAATCATAATAGAATAAATGAAATAATCTCAACATATGAGAGTTATATACTTTTTCCTTCTTCAGAGGCAATAAATCTTACACAAACAAGCCCTACATGTAAGACCAAAAAGAATATGGCAATATTTCTTATAGATTCAACTTGGAGCTGTACAAAAAAGATGTTTAATGAGAGTGAAAATCTGCGAACATTAAAGCATATGAGCTTTTCTACATGTAGAACATCTCAGTATAAGATAAAAGAACAACCACAAGATAATTATCTCTCTACTATAGAGTCTACACATGTAGTGTTAGAACTTTTAAATAGATGGAACTTAGAGGATATAAATAAGAAAGAGATGGATGATTTTTTAAATCCATTTTTTAAAATGATTGAATATCAGCAAAAGCTTATAAAAACCCCTCTAAGTAACTCTGTTAGGTATAAGCCAAGAAAGTTTATTTAGGAAATAAAACAGAGCCAAGTCTAACCATATTAGACCCGCACTCGATAGCTAACTCAAAATCACCACTCATCCCCATAGAACAAATAGTTGCACCCTCAAGCTCTTTGTAAATATCATAAGTTGTCTCAAAACTCTTTTTGATTACAGCTCTATCATCACTGTGAGCACCAATACTCATAACACCCCTTAGATGTATATTTGGACACTCTTTTTGAATCTGCTCATAAGTCTCAGATGCGACTTCCGGCATTACACCATGTTTGCTTTCTTCTTTTGCAGAGTTTATTTGAAGCAGGGCATCAAGAGTCATATTTTTTGCTTCTAGTTTCTTTTGCAGTTCATGTGCTAAATCTATTGAGTCAAGAGCATGAAATAGAGTAGGGTTGATATCTAGCAGGTTATTTATCTTGTTTTTTTGCAGGTTTCCTACAAAGTGCCACTCTAGAGGCAACTCTTCAAGTTCTGCAGATTTGGCTTTTAAATCTTGAACTTTATTTTCTCCAAAGGCTCTTTGACCTATGTTGTAAAGTTTTTCAATTTCCTCAGATGTTGAGTACTTGCTAATTGCTACAATCTTAACAATATGATATTCACTAACTCTAACTCTGGCAAATTCAACTCTTCTTATTATGTCATCTATATATATTTTATATTCTGTTTGTGTCATGTTGTACCTATCCCATCAATCTATTAATATCGTTGTAAATTCCTAAACCCATAAGTCCAAAAAGTATCACCCAGCCTGCAATTGTCAATTTTATCATAATGGCTTCGCTCACTTCTCTTCTGAAGAGGAATTCATAAAGATTAAACATAATATGTCCACCATCAAGAGCAGGTATAGGGAGCAGGTTTAAAACTCCTAAGTTTACAGAGATAAGTGCTGCAAAAAATAGAACGCTCATCCATCCGGCATCAGTCGCATCAGATGTGAGTTTTACAATAGTTATAATACCACCTAACTCTTTAGCAGGAACTTCACCAACAATTAATTTTTTAACTCCTGTAAATATCAGAGTTGAAGCAAAAGCAGTCTGCTCAGTAGCGTATGAGAGTGTCTCACTTGCACTTAGTTCCAGTTTATGGGAAACGCCGGCACTGCCGATTCCTATCATCTTCTTTTGAATGACCTCTTTGAACATATTTGTAGTCTCAGTTATTGCAGGAGTCAGTACTTTATGTTCTATAAACCCGGCTCTCTCAATCTCAAAGGTAAGTGAGCCTTGAGAATTTTCAATAATCTTAGCCATCTCTTTCCAAGTTGTGATTGGAATGGCATTTATGGAGCGTATAGTGTCATTTGACTCCAGTCCCGCTACAAATGCAGGTGAGTCTTTAACAACATTTCCAATTACAGGAGATAAGATATTTGGACCACCAAGAGCGATTACAAAGTATAGTACAAATGCTAAAACAAAGTTAGCCAGCGGACCGGCTAGAAGAATAAATATCTTTTGCAGCGGTGTTTTTACATTGTAACTATCATCATCATAGCTTTTTTTAGTTGGATCAGCATCATCCTGACCCTTCATTTTTACATATCCGCCAAGTGGAATAATTGCAATTTTCCACTCAGTTCCCCATTTATGAAACGAGGCAACTTTTCTTCCAAAACCTATACTGAAAACTTGAACATAAACACCCATGGCACGAGCTGCAAAGTAGTGACCTAACTCATGAAAAAATATAAGTGCAGAGAGTACGAGTAAAGAGACTAAAAAACTCATTAATTTTTACCTTTTAAAAGTGCATTTTTAAACCCATAAAGGTATTCAAAGCCAGAGTAGAGAGTAAGTCCTACTGCAAACCATAAAAGCTCATCTGCATATGGCCAGTGCATAAGTAAAAATCCTATTGCAAACATCTGTGCAACTGTCTTTACTTTTCCTGCCCATGAGGCTTTTATGTCAAGTCCTTCACTTACCGCAACTGTACGGATACCTGTAATAAAAAGCTCACGAATAATTATGATGTAAATTGCCCATGCACTTGCTTCTCCAACCATCATTAAACCTAAAAATGCGGCAATGGTTAACATCTTATCTGCCAGTGGGTCAATGATAGCACCAAGCATAGTCATTTGGTTCCACTCTCTGGCAATAAAGCCATCAAAAAAGTCTGTAATACTTGCCAACACAAATAGAAGTGAAGCAAAGTAGTAGTTCCATGTAATATGATAACCGGCTTCTGTAAAAAAATCTGGATTTAATATTATCCAAAACATTACTGGTGCTAAAAGTATGCGAAGTGATGCTAAGGCGTTTGGAAGATTTAGCAAAATAGTCCTTAAATTATTATTGCGGTATTTTAGCTTTTTGGCTCTTAATATAGGCTTGATAATATCATCTAAATCTATTTGTTTTCTTGACATTACATTTGTATCTTAGATACTATAAATATTACTAAACTACCTGTCTAAGAGAAAAAAGTGAATTTACATAAAATAGAGAATAAAATTTTGTCTTTATCACCATTTGTCAAAGAGATAGAAGTAGTTATGCAAGATGACTTTCCATTCGCGTATATCTATCCTGATTTTGAAAAACTTAAAAAAACCAATATTATCAATATAGAGGATCAAATCCGATGGTACGGGGTAGAACTTTACAATATTGAAGCTCCTGAAGCTCAAAAAGTACATGGTTATAAGATTTTAACTCAAGCTTCATCTAAAGCCGTTGATGAGCCAAATGATGAAATATATAAAATTCTAAAAGCATATATATCAACTCTGAGTGATAGTGAAATTTCTATAGATTCACACTTAGAGCTTGATATTGGGCTTGATTCACTTGATTACGTTGGGCTTTTTATTTTCATTGAGCAGAGTTTTGGAGTTGAGATAGATGAAGTGATATTTTCAAAAATTATGATTGTTGAAGAACTTTACATGTACGTTAAAGAGAAGCAAACTCATATTGACCAAGTAACAGTAAAATGGGGAGAGGTTTTTGATGAAGAGATAGATGAAAAACTGATATACTCACCCTATATAATGTCTATATATAAGACTTTTCTTTTGCCACTGTTTAAGCTTTATTTTTGTCTTGAAGTAAAAGGAAAAGAAAATATCCCGTCATATCCTTGTATAATTGCCCCATCTCATCAGAGTATGCTTGATGGTTTTTTAATAGAAGCTACACTGCC
>DAOVJL010000108.1 GCA_030673275.1 Sulfurimonas sp. | reverse complement strand
AGTGCTAACTTTAAAGCTCTTGAGAGAACAATTTTTTCTGCATCACGACCAGAGCGTTGCATATCTCTCCAGCCAAAAGCATGATCTACATGTATAACTTCCTGATCTATAATTGGGCCTTCATCTAGATTGTTATTAACAAAATGAGATGTAGCACCAATGATTTTTACACCTCTGTCATAAGCTTGTTTATAAGGGTTTGCTCCAATAAATGCAGGTAAGAAAGAGTGGTGAATATTTATAATCTTATCTTCATATACCTCTACAAATCTAGGAGTCAGTATTCTCATATATTTTGCTAAAACAATATAGTCTATATCTTTATAGCCAGCCAAACATTCAAGTATTTTCGTCTCATGCTCTGCTCTATCTAAATCAACATGTGAAATTGTTACAAATGGGATATCAAACTTACTAACCAGTGATTCTAGGTCACTATAATTTGATATTACGCACAAAATATTTGCTTCAAGCTCTCCGGCTTCATGACGAATCAAGATGTCACCAAGCGCATGCATCTCTTTTGTAGCCATAATGATTATATTTTTCTTTTTTGGAGCTATTACTTCTATTGTAGCACTTGAAGGCAGTACATCAGATAATAATTTTTTCAATTTAGAATATTCAATATCACCATCAACAACGCTTCTCATAAAAAATTTATTATTCTCTTTATCAACAAACTCACTGTTAGATAAAATATTTAAATCATTATTATAAAATACGCTAGAGACTTTATGAACTAGGCCTTTTTCATCATTTGCGTCTATGAGAACTCTGTATTGACTCACTTTCTATCCCTTTTTTCAAGCTCTTGAACTCTAGAGTCTATCGTTACCAAAACATACTCTAAAAAATTCAGCGTCATATCAATCTTAGCCTCTATATTCGTATTATTTGGTGCTTGAAAGCCTTCAAATAGGACAAGCAGCCTCTCTCTCATTGATGTTAAAAACTGCATCTCATTGCTAGAACTTTGCTCATCTTTATCTTCATCTTCATCTTTAATTTCAATTTCAGGCTCAATCTCGGACTTTTTTTTGATTGTTTTCTTAAAATCATTTATTGACTTTGAATCATTATTAATTGGTTTTATATCTTCCATCTCTGCCAATGTTGATAGTATTACATCTTTTAATTCCATGACTTCAATAACCACCTTTCAAATTCGTTAAACTCTACTTCATCATCCATTTTTAAAAAAAACTCTTTCATCTGAGTATTTACATTTAAAAACTTTTTTCTCATTCCTGAGAGTCTTCGTATAGCAATTTTAGCATCACTATTAGAAGGATCTTTTTTTAAGATCTCTTTGTAAATATCAAGAGCCTCTTCTTTGAGACCTTGAAGTTCATATATATTAGCTAAAGTTAATGTTTTCATTTTGCTGTATAGTTTGCAATTATTGAACCCATTTCACTAGTTGAGCAGACCTCTTTAGCATCATACTGAGCTAAATCTTTTGTTCTATATCCTTCTTTAAGCGCTCTTTTTATAGCAGAGTCTATTTTATCAGCTGCCACGTTTTCACCTAAAGCATATCTTAGCATCATAGAAGCAGATGATATTGTAGCAATTGGATTAGCTATTCCCTGCCCTGCAATATCTGGTGCTGAACCGTGAATAGGCTCATAAACACCTATTTTCTCACCAACTGATGCTGATGGTAACAGACCAATAGAACCACAAAGCATAGATGCTTCATCACTTAAAATATCTCCAAAGATATTTCCGGTAAGCATAACATCAAATTGTTTTGGATTCAGCACTAACTGCATTGCAGCATTATCTACATACATGTGAGAAAGTTCTACATCTGGATATTGCTCAGAAATCTCAGTAACAACATCACGCCAAAGTTGAGATACATCTAGAACATTTGCTTTGTCAATAGAACATACTCTTTTACTTCTTTTTTGTGCAATTCTAAATGCTTGATGTGCTATGCGCTCAATTTCCATCCTTGTATAAACCATAGTATTCCAGCCTTTATCATCAGTACGACCCTTTGGTTCACCAAAATAGATACCGCCAATAAGCTCACGAACAACCATAATATCAACACCTTTGATAATCTCAGGTTTTAATGAAGAGGCATTAATAAGTTCCTCATATACAACTGCTGGACGAAGATTTGCATACACGCCAAGCTCTTTTCTAAATCTTAAAAGTCCGCTCTCTGGTCTTTTTTCACGAGGGAGTGAATCCCATTTTTCTCCACCGATAGCACCAAAAAGGACAGCATCACTTCTAAGTGAAGCACTGATAGTCTCTTGAGGAAGAGGATCTCCTGTAATATCATAAGCGCAGCCACCCATTAAAGCTTCTTCGTATTCAAAGTGAAAACCACAGCATGAAGACACAGCATCCAAGACTTTAACTGCTTCATCAATAATTTCCGGACCAATTCCATCACCTTTGATTAGTGCTATTTTATAGTTTTTCATTATTTACCTTTAATTTCGTTCACGGCGAAGTTCATAAGCCCACCAGCATCTATAAGTTCTTGCATAAACGCAGGAATTGGCGTAAAGTTATAAGTTTTATCTGTAGTTTTATTTGTAATTGTTCCGTTATTCATATCAACACTGACTTCATCACCCTCTTTTATCTCTGCACTCTCTTGAAGTTCAAAAATAGGAAGCCCCATATTAAAAGAGTTTCTATAAAATATTCTTGCAAATGTAGGTGCAATAATAGCAGCAACACCGGCAGCCTTTAGAGCTATTGGTGCATGTTCACGAGAGCTGCCACAACCAAAATTATCACCAGCTACTATCACATCACCAACGCTCATCTTGTTTACAAATTCAGGATCAGCATCTTCCATGACATGTTTTGCAAGCTCCTCCGGTACCGAAGTATTAAGATAACGAGCTGCTATAATCAAGTCTGTGTCGATATCTTTACCGAATCTCCAAACTTTACCATCAATGTTTGCTTTTTGCATATAAATTCCTAACTATTATTTGTAATTAATTTTGCGATTATAGCTAAATTGTGATTGTAGTTTTATAAAACACAATTTTAAAGCTAGGAACTACATTTTATAATTATATTTTCGTTAATTATTATTATGTTATTATTAGTTAAAGAAACGATTATAAACAGTATTAAAAAAGGTGACTTTGATGGTTAAAAATTCAGTTTATTTTAAAAACAAAGTATTACTCATTGTTTTCATGCTAACAGTTACATTTATATTCACTTTTGCGGTGTTGATCTATAGTGCGGAGAAAATCAATGTTAGAAATGCAAACAACAACTCTGAAAAGACTCTACACAACTCTATAGATCAAACTGTAAACGGCGTAATAGACACATATTTCATTCTTGCTGACACTGTTTTAAATACTACAAAAGCAAAAGAGTTGATGAAAGCTGGAAAACGAGAAGAGTTATATACTTTACTGGAATCTAAGTGGAACAGGTGGACTGCTGTCAATCCCGATTTTAAGATTATGCTTTTTCACAGAGCAGATGGAACAGCGTTTTTGCGTATGCATAAACCAGAAAAGTATGATGATTATCTTTCCGGCATTAGACCAATGGTAAAGTCTGTTCATGAGCAACAAAAAACACTTATTGGATACGAAACAGGAAAATACTCTACAGTTTTCAGAATACTCATACCTATTTTTCATAATGGCGAATATCTTGGGGCATTGGATTTTGGTATTAATCCAAACTACTTTATAAAACAGATAAGAAGATACACTTCTCAAGAAGGAGCACTGTTCATTAAAGAGGAAAATCTAAAACTTTTTAAAAGAGAATCATCGTTTAATATTCACAACTATGTCCTTCAAACCAAGATAAACAGTCACCTTCATCATATTTTTAAAAATCTGCCATCAACTTACCACTTAGAAGATAATATGATTATAAAAATAGATGATTCAATTTATATGATACATACATATAATATGAACGATTATAAAGATGAAGAACAGGCAAAACTTATTTTCTTTTATGACCAAACAAATACTTTTAAAGCGCAACAAGAATTTACTATAATGCTTGGTGTTGCTAGTGTTGTATTTATAATCATGATGTTTATTTTACTAAATCACTCTTTTAATAAACTGCTGTTCTCACTAAGAGATATGCATGAAAATCATTCCAAAGAACTTCTAAAAAAAGACAAACTACTTCACACTCAATCAAAACTAGCTGCCATGGGTGAGATGATTAGTATGATTGCTCATCAATGGCGTCAGCCATTGGGAGCACTATCTTCGATAGCTATTAATCTTCAAGTAAAAATGCAGCTGGAAGTATTCGATTTAAAAACAGAAGAAGGCAGAGAAGAGTGTCAAGAATATTTCAATAAGTCTCTAGATGAGGTAAGTGACTTAGTACAGAATATGACAACAACTATTGATGATTTTAGAAACTTTTACAAACCAAACAAAATAGCCGATGACACTTCTATTGACATACCGATATCTAAGGCTATAAATATTATTAAAAGCTCTTTTAATGTCGAGGGTATTGAAGTTATTGAAAATTATGATTCTAAAAAAGACATAAAAATATATTCAAACGAGATTATGCAGGTGATATTAAATATTTTAAAAAATGCACAAGATAACTTTATAGAAAAAAAGACAATAAATCCGAAAATAAGTATTACCTCTACAAACAACAAAGATGATGACGGGGTCACTATTCATATTTGCGATAATGGCGGAGGAATACCAAAAGATATTATAGAGAAAATTTTTGATCCTTATTTCTCGACAAAAGATGAGAAAAACGGTACCGGCTTAGGACTATATATGTCAAAAACAATCATAGAAAATCATCATAATGGCACACTTCATGCAGCTAACACTGAAGATGGTATATGTTTTACAATTAAGATAAACAACGCAACAAGCGCTTAATTGAAGATCAATCTAAAAAATATTTTTTTATAAGAGTGTCCAGCTCATTTTCTAACAGATTTTTAGATTTTGATTTAATGTTTAAGTAAAGTTCTTCTGATATTTTAAAAAACTCATCTAACATATCTGGATCAAAATGTATTGCTCTGCCATCTTCTAGTATTTTCATCGTTTTTTCATAGCTAAAAGGCTCTTTATATGGTCTTTTTGAAGTCAGAGCATCAAAAACATCCGATATGCTGAATATACGTGCTGTTAGTGGTATGTCATCTCCAATAATTTTATTTGGATAACCGCTGCCATCATATTTTTCATGATGATATAAAATCACATCTTTGCTTGATTCCAACCAATCATT
>DAOVJL010000084.1 GCA_030673275.1 Sulfurimonas sp. | reverse complement strand
GCACTAACGCCGTCAAAATCTTTTTGTAGTAGTTTTAAATCAATCATAGTTTTCCCAGTAAATAAGTGGTGTGATTATATCAAAATATAATAAAGCAAAGCTACTTAATAATTTTAAATATAGTGTGATAATAATATGATAAAATACAATATAAAAAATATAAGAGACTTAATAAATGGATTTATCGCAACAGCTATTTGACAGTGAAATAATTCTTGATTCACTTGACCAGAATATTTTTGTAAAAGATATTAACTCTATATATCTTTTTACCAATAACACTTATGCTAAGTTAATTGGTAAGAAGCCTTCTGAAATTATCGGTAAAAGTGATTTAGATTTTTTTCCTAAAGAGATAGCCGAGAAATATCGTAATGATGATTTGGCTCTTATAAAAAATAGAGAAGCAATTGATACAGAAGAGACTATTATTGTTAATAATGAAAAACGAATTATAAGAACTATAAAAAAACCTATTTATTCCAATGGTGAAATTATTGCACTTGTAGGTATTTTTTGGGATATAACAAAAGAAAAAACAGAAGAAAAAAATTATAAAAAACTGAGATTAGGTCTTGAACAGGCACAAGCTTTAGCAAACATCGGTCACTGGGAACTTGATTTGACTACAAACCATCTATATTGGTCTGATGAAGTTTACCGTATTTTTGGACTTAAACCTCAGCAGTTTGGTGCTACATATGAGGCATTTTTAAACTATATTCATCCTGATGATATTGATCTTGTCAACAATAGTTATATGAGCTCGCTTGAGGCAAAAATAGGATACCACGTTAAACATCGTATTATTCGTGAAAGTGGTGAAATAGGTTTTGTTGAAGAGAGATGCGAACATGAATTTGATGAAGATGGAAATCCTATTAGGTCTATTGGTACAGTACATGATATAACTAAACAAAAAATTGCACAGAATGAACTTCTTTTAGCTTCTGAAGTTTTTGAGAAAATGAATGATGGTGTACTTATAACTGATGCTCAGCAGCGTATTATTAAGGTAAACAATGCATTTACTAAGATGTCTGGATATACACTTGAAGATGTTAAGGGAAAAACACCAAGTATGCTTAGTTCTGGCTGGCATGATAATCTTTTTTATAATGCGCTATGGGATGATATAAATAAAAAGGGTCAATGGAATGGTGAAGTAATTGACCGCAAGAAAGATGGAACACTTTATACGGCAGAGCTTAATATAATAGCTTTATATAATGATGATGGCATATTAACAAACTATATATCTATAACTAATGATATAAGTGATAAGAAACAACAAGAAAAATTAATTCACAATCTTGCATACTACGATTCTCTTACGGATTTGCCAAACAGAGTTCTTTTTGAAGAGCGTGTAGTTAGCAGAATACCAGCAATGAAACATAGTGAAAAAAAGATGGCTTTATTATTTATCGATATGGATAATTTTAAAAATATAAATGACACCCTTGGACATCTCATGGGTGATAAGTTTTTAATTGAAGTTACAAAATCCATTAAAGGATTGATTAATGAAGAAGACACATTTGCACGTTTAGGTGGTGATGAATTTACGATACTTATAGAGAACATAGATTCTGTAGTTGATATAGTTCCAATTGCTGACAAGATAGTTAATACGTTCAGTACGCCAGTCAAGATAGAAGGGGTTGAGTTATATTCAGGCATCAGTATGGGTATAAGTATTTATCCTGATGATGGGACAAGCTATGAAGAGCTTATGAAAGCAGCTGATACAGCCATGTATCAAGTTAAAAATTCAGGTAAGCATAACTATCAGTTTTATTCTAAATCAATGCATGAAAGAATTGCGGAACGTGTATTCTTAGAGAATGATATGCGTAATGCAATTAGTAAAGATGAGTTCTTTTTGGTTTATCAGCCCAAAGTAAATCTTGATACAAAACTTGTATATGGAATGGAAGCACTAATACGTTGGAGCCATGGTAAATCTGGGCTTATAAGACCTGATAAATTTATACATATTGCTGAAGAGACAGGGCAGATAAAAAAGATAGGTTTATGGGTAGCAAAACAAGCTTTTATCGATACAAAAAAGCTTCATGATGAAGGTGACATGTTAACTGTATCTATTAATGTCTCCAGTAAACAGTTAGAAGATGAATCTTTTATTAGTGATATTTGCAGTATTATTGAAGATATTGGTATAGAGAAGAGCTATATTGAGCTAGAGATTACAGAGAGTCATATTATGAATAATGTAGAAAAAGCACTGTCTATATTGAAAAAGCTGGATGAAACAGGTTTTAAATTATCTATTGATGATTTTGGAACTGGCTACTCATCGCTAAGCTATCTTAAAAAGCTGCCAGCTAAAACTATAAAGATTGATCGCAGTTTTGTTCTTGATATTGATAAAGATGAGGATGACCGCTCCATTGTAGCAGCTATTATTGCCATGGCGAGATCTTTAGGCAAAGATGTGATTGCCGAGGGTTCTGAAACTCAAGGGCATATCGATGCATTGAAATTTTTGCACTGTAATAAAATACAGGGGTACTATTTCAGTAAACCTTTAGAGATAGATGATTTTAGAAAGTTTATACGTGATTTTAAAGGTGAGGGCAAATCAGTCTAAATCAATTAGACTAATATATCTTTAGCTATTTGAAACTGATTCGCAGTCATTAAGTGGATTTTTGGATGAATCTCTTTTAAGTCATCAAAAAGTTTTTTACTAAGTTCAAATCCAACTTTATATTCTTCTTCAACACCTTTTTCATTTGCAACTCTAAGTGCTTCAAGCCAAGATGCAGGAACATTTATACCTGGAACATGTGCAGATAAAAACTGTGCAGTACGAAGTTTTGTAATAGGAAAAACTCCTAAAATTAATTCACCTTTTTTGTTTTCATTACAACACTCTTTATTTGCAGCGTCACGAAGCTCTAAAAGTTGCGCAGCATTTGCTACGTCATAAACTGGTTGGGTTATAATTCCAATAGCACCATGTTTTATCTTTTTTTGCATCTTTTTTTGAAGTGTTTTTGGATTTTTAGCATAAGAGTTTACAACAGCAAAAGGGTATAGTGTTTCAGGTTTATGTGTAAGTGGTTTACCTGCATAGTCAATACCACTGTTAAAACAAGAAATAATGTCTAAAAGCATCGAACTGTCTGCTTCAAAAACACCTTTTGCATGTGGCTGGTCAGATATAGTTGCCGGATCACCTGTAAGTGCAAGAATAGCTCTGATATCTACTTCATTCGCACCCAAAAGGTCTGATTGAAGTGCAATCTTATTTCTGTCTCTCATACTCATCGTAGCAATAACTGGTTTATTAAACCTTTCTTGAAGCATTTTTGCAGCAAAAAGAGCATTATATTTTAGTTTAGCTAGAGGGTTATCTGTAGTTGTAAAAGCATCAACATGATTTTGAAGCCCTAGTTCTTCTATTTTATTAATAATAGGAGAAAACAGAGGAGAGTGTCCAGGAGTAGTTTCAAGTGTAATATATGTATCATTTTTTAATTTATTTATCAGTTCATCAAACAAAAGGCATCCTAATTCGCTATAATTGCGACATTATAACAAAAAGAGACTAAAAGAGGTGTTTTGAATGCTAAAGCTAGCGGTATTTGATTTTGATTCTACACTTATGGATGGTGAGACTATAGATTTTTTCGCACGAGAACTTGGTCTTGGCGAGCAAGTCAGTAAAATAACTGAAGCTGCAATGAGTGGAGAACTTGATTTTTTTGAGTCACTACAACAAAGAGTAGGGCTATTAAAAGGTCTGGATTATAGTGTTGTAGAGAGAATTTCTCAAAGCCTTCCATATATGCCAGGAGCAGTAGAGACAATAGCAGAGCTTAAAAAAAGAGGTATGACAGTTGTATGTTTTAGCGGCGGTTTTAGAAGCGCAACAGCATATGCAAAAGATATCTTGGGATATGATGCAGATTTTTCAAATGCACTACACCATAAAGATGGAAAACTTACTGGTCTTGTTGGCGGAGATATGATGTTTAATTTCTCAAAAGGAGACATGCTCGTTCGTCTTCAAAATATTTTAGGTGTGTCAGAAGAGGAAACTTTAGTATGTGGTGATGGAGCAAATGACTTGTCTATGTTTGCTCACGCTGGGACAAGAATAGCTTTTTGCGCAAGAGAGATTTTGGCAAAAGAGGCAAATATAATAATAAAAGAAAAAGATTTAAGACTTATTTTGGAGAAAATATAATGCTAGATAATACAGTTTGGAGACAGTATAACGAAGAGAATAATTTTAGGCAGATGTGTGCGAGATTTTGTAAGATGGATATAGTTGACCTTATAGAAAATGACAAAGTATTATATGGTGTGCTTAAAGCTAAACTTACCAAAAAAGAGTTAAAACTTTTTGCAATGGACAGTGCACAACTTGATAACCAAGAGATGAAATCTACTTTTTCATATAATGATGAAGAGTTAGAAAAAGCTAAATTTAAACTATATAAAAAATTAAAACAAGACAAAGTTCGTCTTGATTTTAGAGCATCTTCAATACAAGAGTAAATTATTTTAGAATAATCTTGAAAGATACTCTTCTTGATTTTTCTCTGTCTTCTTTCTCATTAAACATCTGTTTTTTTGAGAAGCCGAGACCACTGCCCTTAACCACATCTGACAGCCATTTCTTAGTTTTTTGATTTTGCTTTTTAAACATAAATGCAAGTGTTGAATAAGAACGGTTCATTGATAGTTTTTCATTCTTTAAAAAAGAGTTTGAAAAGTCTGTACCGCCCCATTCACTTGAAGTATGACCACTAACCTCTAATATACCTATATACTCTTTATGTTTATATAAAAATGGTAATAATTTAGAACTAAACATCTGTAAAAACTCTTTTTGTTTAGTGCTGAGTTCATATATAGAAGTTTTAAAATATAGATTTTTATCTATAAAATCAATAGATAAGTCCTCTTTTATAACTATTTTATTTGTTTGAATTTCTTCTTTAAAGATAGAAGATAACTCTTCATAAAAATTAACTGATTTATCAGATATTTGAGCCATTGAAATATCTCTGTTTAGTTTTACAATCCACATGTTAGACTCTTGAGAATTTTCATTAGTATGAACGCCTACAACTGCTGCTTGTGAGTTATGAAGTATAGCAACACTGTTAAAAGCATCATAGTTTTCTTTACCGTAGTGTTCTTGACTTAGCATCTCAAGCTCGTTGTTTAAAAGCATTACAAGTCCATCTGTATTATAGGTGTCTTGAACGTAGCCAACTCCTATAATTCTGGAATCAGAATACTCTTTTATATCTTTTAAAACACTTGCATATGTTGTGTATACTATTTTATCAAGTAAAATATTTTTTTGAAGATCAAATTTAATAAGTCTGATTTGATGTTTATTCATTTCGTTTTCTTGAGTAAGTGATACAACAAAATTATTATCTCTTAATTTAATAATTTTATATGGAGTAGTGATTTTTTCATTTTTATAATGTTTCATCCATATTTTATTTCCATTGCCTGTGATTCTCATAATAGATATGTTTTTATATTTGTCATGATTCGTTTGGCTTAGAACTATTATGCTCCCATCATTCGCTTCTACTGCATCTATGCCTTTATCATCATACTCTGTACCATATTTTTTACTCCATAGCTTCGTGCCATTTTTAGAAAATCTAGTTAAGTAAATATCGTTAAGACCCAGTCCTCTTTCAAAAAGTCTGTCACTTTGGTTTCGTGTGGTAGTAGATGAGCCAATAGCAAGTACACCGCCATCACGAAGCTGAATTAACTTGCTCATTTTGTCATCATTACTTGTTCCAAATGTTTTAATAAAGATTTTATTTCCGCTTGAATCAAGTTTTACAATTAGAAGTAAGCCATCAACAGAATAGCCACCAATAAAGTATCCGTTTGATGGTGTTTTAAGTATGGATACTGCTTCACTGAACTTGGATAGGTTAATAGATTTTCT
>DAOVJL010000168.1 GCA_030673275.1 Sulfurimonas sp. | reverse complement strand
TCTTCTCAAAACCGTTCTGCTGCTTGTCGTATCCCTTATGGTGCTGGTGAGAAAGCTACTCGTATTGAGATGCGTTTCCCAGATTCTACTGCTTGTCCTTATCTTGCATTTGCTGTAATGATGATGGCTGGTCTTGATGGAATTGACAAGAAAACTATTCCAGTTGGTCCAATGGATGAAGATCTGTTTGAACTTTCTTTAGATGAGATTCGTGAGAAAAATATTCCTCAAATGCCACACACTTTACGTTCATCATTAGAAGGGCTTATTTCTGATAATGATTTCCT
This sequence comes from Sulfurimonas sp., assembly GCA_030673275.1. Classification (GTDB taxonomy): domain Bacteria; phylum Campylobacterota; class Campylobacteria; order Campylobacterales; family Sulfurimonadaceae; genus Sulfurimonas. Next base: position 3,397 of record DAOVJL010000168.1, on the reverse strand, counting down.
AAAACCAGTATTTACTCAAGAGTTTATAGATGCTTACCAAGCTTATAGATTTGAGCGTGATGTATGGCCAGATGAGGGTCGTCCAACTGCATATGAATTTAAGTCAACTTATCAGTGTTAATATAAGTGAGGCATTGCCTCACTTACCCTTTCTACTTCATTAATAATATTTTATCTTTCTTCTAAAAATTTCGTTATAATAATCTATCATGATTAAAAATCCTTTTGCAAAATCAGAACCGGAAATAAAGCGCCGTAAAAATCCAAAAGGTGAATACTCTCATCTCGATACAAAAGAGCTTCTATTTGCTGTCAAAGAGAGTGCACACTCTACTCACCGTGCTAATTTAGATATTTTACTTGATATTTTTTTGGAGAGATATGATGCTCGTCAACAAGAACTTGATAATTTAAACCGTGAGTTAGAAGAGCGTATTGAGATAGAAGTAAACATCGGTAAAGCAAATCATAAACGCTACGAACAACAAGCAAAAATGGCTGCTATAGGTGAAATGATAGATGCTGTTGCTCATCAATGGAAACAACCGCTAAATGCACTCTCCATGATGTCTGAAATGTTAGACAGTGACTTTGAAGACGGTCTTGTAGATAAAGCTTATGTAGATGAACTTACAAAAAATACACAAGTCCAGATAGAGCATATGGTAACAACGTTGAATGAGTTTAGAAATTTCTTTCGACCTAAAAATAACAAAAAAAGTTTTGGTATTAAACGATGTGTCCAGTCTGTCATGCTTCTTGTAAATGATGAATTTATGAAAAACAATATAAGCATAAATATACAAAGTGAGAAAGAAATTCTTATTCATGGTATAGAAAATGAGTTTAAACATTTGGTTTTAAATATCATAAACAATGCAAAGGATGCATTTAATGAAAGAGATATTGGGGAGCGTAATATATTTATAAACTTTTATCAAGAAGAAAACTTTATACATGTAGATATTGAAGATGATGCAGGTGGAATACCTCTACATGTCATAAATGATATTTTTAAGCCTGAAGTAACTACAAAAGAAGTTGGAAAAGGTACCGGAATTGGTCTATATATGAGTATGCAAATTGCCCAAAAGCTTGGTGGTACTCTTAGTGTCAAAAACACAGACAACGGCGCACTGTTCAAACTAAAAATCCCTTTATAACCACAAATTCGATATAATTCCAAACTTAATAGTAAATGTAAGAGTGTACTATTAAAAATTTCAAGTTAAGGATTCATTATGAATCAGATACAACAAGGTAAATATAAACCTTACCCGCAAATAGATTTGCCAAATAGAAAGTGGCCAACTAAAACAATTACAAATGCTCCAGCATGGTGTAGTGTAGATTTACGTGATGGTAATCAAGCACTTATCAACCCAATGGACATGACTAAAAAACTTGAACTTTTTACACTCTTACTTAAACTCGGATTTAAAGAAATAGAAGTAGGCTTTCCATCAGCTTCAAAAGTAGAATTTGACTTTTTACGCACTTTGGTTGATAATAAACTTATCCCTGATGATGTAACTGTACAGGTTTTAGTTCAAGCTAGAGAACATTTAATATCTAAAACATTTGAATCATTAAAAGGTGTTAAAAAAGCAACTGTTCATCTTTACAACTCAACTTCTGTTGCTCAAAGAAAGATAGTTTTTTCTAAAAATAAAGAGGAGATTATAGCTCTAGCGCTTGAAGGCGTTGACTTAATCAAAAAGTATGAAAAAGAGCATGATGGTGAGGTATTTTTAGAGTATTCACCTGAAAGTTTTACAGGAACTGAGTTAGAGTTCTCGTGCGAAATCTGTAATGCAGTAACTGAGAAATGGGGAATTGCTGATGACAGAAAAGTTATCATTAATCTACCTGCAACTGTAGAGATGGCAACTCCAAATGTTTATGCTGACCAGATAGAGTGGATGGCAAACCATTTGGATAATCGTGAAAACGTGATTATCTCAACTCATACTCATAATGACAGAGGAACATCAATAGCTGCTACAGAGTTAGCACTTTTAGCTGGTGCTGACAGGGTAGAGGGAACGCTTTTAAGTAATGGTGAAAGAACCGGTAATGTTGATATCATCACACTTGCTCTAAATATGACAACACAGGGTGTTGTCTCTAAACTTAATTTCTCTGATATAAAAGAGGTATTGGATGTAGTCGAGAGATGTACAGAGATGGTTACACACGCACGTCATCCATATGTAGGCGAACTTGTCTATACAGCTTTTTCAGGCTCACACCAAGATGCTATTAACAAAGGTTTAGCTCATAGGAAAACATCAGATGAAAACTATTGGGAAGTTCCATACTTACCAATTGACCCGGAAGATGTGGGAAGAACTTATGAGAGTATCATTCGTATAAACTCACAATCCGGAAAAGGTGGAGTAGCTTTTATCTTGGAGAAAAACTTTGGTTATCAACTGCCAAAAGCTATGCATCCAGAGATTGGTAAATTGGTTCAAGCTCTAAGTGATACAAAAGGTAAAGAGCTTAGCGCTGATGATATTTTAGAGGTTTTTAAAGATAACTACTTTGAGATTAAAGAGCATATCTCTTTAGTAGATTTTACTCTGACATCTGTTAAGGGTGTGTCAAAATGCACTCTAACATACAACTATAATGGTAAAGAAGTTATAGCAAATGGTGAAGGCAATGGTCCTGTTGATGCCTGTAAAAAAGCGTTGATGAAAGATTATAAAAATAAATTTTCAATTAACTCTTATGCTGAACACTCTTTTGGAGATAAAAGCTCTGCAAAAGCTATAGCGTACATAGAGATTCAGACACCTGAAACACTATCTTGTTTTGGGGTTGGTGCCGATAATGATATAGCAACAGCTTCAATAAAAGCACTGTTTTGCGCTATTAATAAAGCGTTTTAACAACTCTCTAAAAGGATAACGCCCACTTAAAATAGTAGGTGTTATCTGAACTTCCAAACTCACTCGAACTAGCTCCATTTTGTATCATTGCGCCTAATATAAATGAATTATTATCATTTAGTGTATATGTAAGACTTGGTGAAATAAAGCGAGAATTATTATTGTTATAGCTCTCTATATAAAGCAGTGATGCATCTAAAAAGATGTTAAAACTATATGAGAGAGTAAGACCTGTATAAAAGTGTGAGCTGGTTAGATTGGACAGTATTTCTGAGTCAAGGTTTAGAAGTATCTCCTGATATGAAAACTCTTTAGAGCTGTAAAGTGCTTCAGCAACTATACTCACTCCATTTTCAAAGCCATAATCAGCACCTATAATTCCTTGAAAAAAATCTTCATTATTTTTTATGAATGCACCCTCACTTCTTAGCTCAATTCCTGTGTCCGCTAAATCTCCCTCTATTTCATATCCAAGCATTTTAGTCTCATTCGAGCTTATT
>DAOVJL010000231.1 GCA_030673275.1 Sulfurimonas sp. | reverse complement strand
GGTGTTGTTCAGGCTCCACTGTCTGGTTCTATTATAGATAGTATGAAACCTAAAAAGCTTATGCTGATTTTGATTATATTTGAAATCTTTGCAACACTGTTTTTGATTTTTATAAATGAAATTTCCGATTTATGGCTGCTATATATTTTAATATTTGTAAAGATGGCGGCTGCTAGTTTTTATTTTACAACAGAGATGTCACTTTTGCCAAAGTTGCTTGATGGTGAAAGACTTCAAAAGGCGAATGAACTTCACTCAATTATTTGGTCATTTTCATATACTCTTGGAATGGCACTGAGTGGATTCGTTGTATATTGGCTTGGAGTAAAAGTAGCTTTTATTCTTGATGCCTGTATGTTTGTTATTGGATTTATTTTACTTTATAATCTAGAGATAAGAGTTGAAATTGTTAAGAGTAGTGAGAACTTGCTTGAAATGATGCGTGATACATTTAGATACTTGAAAAAAACTCCACAAGCTCTGCACCTGATGTTGATTCATTCTTTTGTAGGTCTGACCGCTTTTGATGCTTTAGTCGCACTAATGGTAGATAAATATTATGCTTCTGTTATTGCAACATCTTTAGCTCTTGGACTTCTTCACGCTTCAAGGGCTTTAGGTCTTGTTATCGGTCCTATAATTTTAAGTAAGTGGATTAATAATAAAAGAGTGACTTATCTATTTATATTTCAGGCATTAGCCGTTTGGCTATGGGCATATTTAATGAAAGATTTCTACATGTCAATTTTTGCGAGTGTTATAGTTGGTTTGTTTACGACAACTCTATGGTCATACACTTATACACTGCTTCAAAAAAATATAGAGCAAAAATACTATGGTAGAATAGTAGCATATAATGACATGTTGTTTTTAAGTTCGGCAGCTTTAACATCATTTATGATAGGTTTTTTAGCTACTGGCGGTTATTCATTAGAGTTTATTACAGTATTGATAGGCTTTGGATTTATCATTGGTGGAGTATACTTCGCTTGGATTTTAAAGACTCAAAAGATTAAGGACATAGTATGATCTCATTTGCTGTACTTGGTGGCTTACTTTTAAATATAGGTGCTTTTTTGACATTTCGCGGGAAGATTTATGAAGCGGTAGTAGTTTATCTGTTTGCAGATATATGTTGGATAATTATGGCTTACGAGCGTGATGATTTTTGGGGAGTTCTCTCTATTATTATTGGAGTTACATTTGGAATTTTAGCCTTTTTAAAGATGAAGAGTGGAAAGATGAATAAGACACTACATAAGGAACAGGATGATATATAAGTCAAAAAATGGTGATATTGACCTAAGTAAATTAACTAGATTATATCCTGCAGCAATTATTGAACTTGATGGTGAAGTAGCTGAAATGAGCTTAGAGTGGATGGATATGAACGAAGGTAAAGTTACTTTAAAGGGTTATGTATTAGTTTTTGATTTTACTCCGCCAGCACAAGAAATAAAAGATAAACAAGTTTTAAATTTTGAGACAAAAGATGAATTAATAAAAGAGATGCAAGAAGTAGGCAAATTATTTAATGACTAACTCTTGCAATTTATAATCTTAGTGATTAAATGGTCCACAAACCAAAGCTCTTTGAACACCAGGCGTTAAACTGTCTAGTCCTTCGATCACCTTTTCTCTCTTAATTAATACATCTACAATCTGAGAAGAGTATTTTATAGCACTCTCTCTCATCATTCCTAGCATTGGCCAACCCCATAGTGCTGAAACTGTAACCTCGTCTTGAATGAAATGGGGCTCAGTTAAAAACGTACAAGAAAGAACTGACTCAACAGCACTTCTATTTGTCTCACTTCCCCCTACAAGGTCAATTACAACTGAACCTTTAGGAATGATACGTTTGAGATGGTCATTACTTACAAGATAAGTTATACCTCTTATCTCTCGTGGTATCTCTGCACCATTTACAACTAAATCAACACCTCTGAGAAAGAAGTCTATTTTTTCTTTAGTTGTTTGTGTTCGACCTAAAATATTGATATTTTTGAAGCCTTGATCATAGATTTCGTGCATCGCACCTCTAGCTACATTGCCATAACCTAACACTACAACTTTTGCTTTGCGGATATCTAAGTCAGGTTTGTTCTCTTTGAGCAGTTTAATTCCATATCTGGCACCTGCTTGTCCTGTTTCATGAAGACATTGGATTCTTCTTAAGCCAAATTCAAAAGGTTCATGGGTAGTTCTATAATGTGCAATTGCTGCTTCACCATTTGCTGCCTCAAATTCATGAAGGTCAAAAATATGAGAGCCAGCAGTCTTTAATTTTTCAATAATGTTATTTTTATCATCAAAACTTGCACTGTCATAAAAGTAAAGAGTATCACTTCCTATCTCTTTTAACTCTTCAAATATTACATCAGTATGAAGCATATTAAGGGAAGAAGGGTTTCTATTCCCTGCACGTCTAACAGCACCTGCTAGTCTTTCATTGCGACCAATTACAAATATTTTTAAATTGCTAATACTTTCATCTTCAATGAAATTCTTCAGTGCTTCAGCCATTGCAGCTCTTGCCAGTATCTGCTCATCTGTCTGAACTTTTGGAGACTCTACTATCTCCTCCATTGCTATAACATTTATCTCTGAATCTTCAAGCATTTTTGCACGATCAGGAAAGGAGTGAAAATGTGCCATACAAAAGAGTGTACAACCTTTTTTCATCTGTGATATTGAGTCTAGGGATGGGCCCTTAAATTTAATGATCATATCTTTATTAACATATATCTCATGGTCGTTTTGCATTAAAGCACCATTTTTTAGATACTCCGCATCTTCAAAGCCAACTCCTAAACCTGCACCATACTCCACAAATACTTTAATGCCAGCATCACTCAGCTGTCCAACATCATTAGGTGTTAAAGCTACTCTGTTTTCTAAGCCACCTGGATTTTCAGGAGATTCAATCT
>DAOVJL010000005.1 GCA_030673275.1 Sulfurimonas sp. | reverse complement strand
GCTGTTAAAATTAATAAGTAAACTAATAAGTTAAAATTCAGATAGCGACGCATCTTCTGCGTTGCTACGCTCGTCACGCACTATAAATAAGTGCGCTTCCTTACTAAGCGCCTTGAAACTACACCACTCTTTAAATTTTATATCCTGTAAATGTATATTTTGTTTTTTTGAATGTATGATATATTTCTAATTTAATATTCTGCCTCATAAGAGGCTAGCATACCACATTCTCAACCATAATCCCCAAGTACTTGTATATCCAACCTCACTAAAGATAACCTCTCTGTTTTTATCATATATAATGGTAGTTGGAAATACAGAAATATCAAATTTATTTGTTAAATAGCCATCTTTATCATTAACAACTTTGAAGTTTAAATTACGATTTTTTAGATACTCCTGTATCTCTTTATCACTTCCAGATTTAAGTGCAATTGTAATTACTTCGAATTTTTCTGATATCGTTTGAATATTCTCTGCTTCAGCTTTACATGTAGGGCACCACGTAGCCCAAAAATGAACCAATATAGGTCTATCTATTGGTAAGGTATATTTTTTGTCACCAAGCGTAGTTATGGAAGATATACTAAAAGGTTCTTTGTTTAGTTCTAAGCTCCTATATAAGCTTAGAGCATTTGCAAAGATAGTCATAACAATAATAAAAAGAACAAACTCTTTTAAATATTTTTTTATTTTATTTTTCATATATGTCCAATGTTTTATTTATTTTAACACTTTAGTAATAATTTATTGCTAATATACTATAAAATAAAAGGCTTATGATGTTTAAAATATTAATTATATTTGTAATTGCACTATTATTCATGGGATGTGGTCCTGAAAAAAATCCTACTGTTAAAACTGCTATGTTTCAGAGTGTAAGTGAGGAGAGTGCTATTTTAGTACAGGATGGAAGTGAGAAAACATCTTGTACTAGATGTGGAATGAACTTAATAAAATTTTATAAGACAAGTCATAGTGCAACTATTGATAATAAAGTGTATCAATATTGTTCTATTCACTGTTTAATAGATCATTTAGCAGAGGGTAGAAGTTTAGATGACCCTAAAGTTGTAGATGCGAGCTCTTTAAAATTTATAGACATAAGAGCAGCTCATTATGTAGTTGGCAGCAATAAAAAAGGAACAATGACACAAATTAGTAAATATGCTTTTTCAAAAGAAGAAGATGCAAAAAAGTTTCAAGCCGATAACGGTGGTAAAATTATGAATTTTTTTAAAGCGATGGAAATAGCAAAAAAAGATTTTCAATAGTAGTCATCCTTAATACAGGATGACCATCTGATTAAATCATAATACCTCTTATTGTAAAGAATAGTATACCGGCAAGAGTTGCTGCTGCCGGCACTGTAATAATCCATGCAGCGACAATTTTCTTAATAGCATCTCTTTTTACATATTGAACTTTCTTAGCTTTTTTAATCTCTTTTTTTGTTAATTTTATTATTTTTCTCTCATTAGCTATAAGTTTATACAGCTCTACAATTCTAGAGTAATCTTCTTGCACTTTTTCATTTTTACCTTCTAGTGTTTTAAGTTCAGCGATATAAGCATTTTTGTTTTCTCTCTCATCTTGGATAATAAGTTTATCTTCTTCAATAGTGTTCTTATCATCTTGTATATGTAACCACTCTCTTAAGAAGCCAACACCAAATACACCACCTATAGCAATATGAGTTGAGCTTACAGGAAGACCAAGTTGTGAAGCGATAATAACAGTTATAGAAGCTGCCATAGCAATTGAGAATGCTCTAATCTGGTCAAGATCAGTTATTTCACTACCAACTGTTTTGATAAGCTTAGGACCATAAAGAGCAAGTCCAAGAGCAATACCTAAAGCACCAACACCCATAACCCATAATGGAATATCAGCTTTAGATGATATTCCTCCACTTACTACAGCATCATTGATAGCTGCCAATGGCCCAATAGCATTCGCCACATCATTCGCACCATGAGCAAAACTAAGTAGTGCTGCAGCAAATATAAGTGGTATTGTAAACATACTATTAACAGATCCTCTAGAGTTTTCAAGTGTAGTAGTGTTTGATGATATTTTCTTTTTTACAAATATGTAAACTAATACCGCAGCAATTAGTCCAAGCATAAGAGCTGTGGTAAGAGTTGGTTTTTTTGTCATCTCAATTGAAATAAGAGGTAGCATGTTAAGAATATCAACAATTTGCGGCCAGATTTTTTTAAGACCTTTTAGTGTTAAATACGTAACAAATGCCATTGACATAATTGCTACAAAAATAGGAACATAGGTTTTGGCAGCTTTTACTTTATCATCTTTAAAAACAATACTCTTTTTAATAGCATAAAGAAAAGCAGCCGCAATAACACCACCAAGAACTGGCGATATGATCCAAGAAGCAGCAATCTTGCCCATAGTGCCCCAATCAACAATATCAAAGCCAGCTGCTGCGATACCGGCACCCATAACACCACCAACAATAGAGTGAGTAGTAGAAACAGGGGCTTTCATCATAGTCGCGAAGTTTAACCATAATGCAGCAGCCAAAAGAGCAGCCATCATAGCCCAAATAAATGGGTCGGCATTACCGCCAAACGCAGAGATGTCAATAATACCTTTTTTAATTGTTTTTACAACTTCACCACCGGCAATAATGGCACCAGCCGCTTCAAAAACAGCAGCTATTATAATAGCAGTAGTCATAGTTAAGGCTTTGGAGCCAACAGCAGGACCTACATTGTTTGCTACATCATTTGCACCAATGTTCATAGCCATATATGCACCAATTAGCGCAGCTACAGCTAAGAACATATTGTTTGAGATACCACCATTGCTTAAAAAACTCCACGTTAAAACACCTATCATAAAAAATAGTGCAAAACCTAATCTCGCAAAATCAGTACCACTTTTTTTAAGAGCTTCTTTTTCAAGTTTTCTCATAGTTTGTATTTCCATAAATCAACCCTCTTGATATTTTCAGAATTATAGCTTTTTAAGCTTATTTTTTAATATATGCTTTGATAATCTCTTGGCGTTCAAGGGGTCTGTCTCCACCCCTTCTGCCAGATGTAGCTACATTGTCCAGTTTTTTCACACTACCCATTGTTGAAGATACAACTTCACCAAATATAGTATGTTTACCATTTAACCAGGGAGTTTTAGCAGTTGTAATAAAAAATTGACTTCTATTTGTAGATGGACCGGCATTTGCCATTGCTAGAATTCCTACTTTGTTAAATGTTTTATTTTTATATTCATCTTTAAAAGCTTTGCCCCAAATACTCTCTCCACCACGTCCAGTTTCAGTAGGATCTCCACCTTGAATCATAAAGCCCTTTATAATCCTATGAAAAGCAACACCGTTATAGTAACCTTTCTTAATATGGGTAGTAAAGTTCTCAACAGCCAATGGTGCAATGTCTGGATACAGCTCTAATTCGATAGTTCCCTGAGTTGTTTCAAGTATTACATGTGGATTCTTATCCCCAGCGTTAAGGTTTACCCAAATCAAGAGTAGCAGTGTTAATAGAATTTTTTTCATTTTTTCTCCGTATAGTATGATAGTAGTATTGTATCTGTTTTTACTATAATTTAGAACTGTTTTATGGATTTTGATATATAGAATATTTTAGATTATTAAAGAGAGAAGAAAAATTTGTTTTTAAGAGAATTTGCCGCAAAAGAATTGCGACAAAGAGAAGGTTTTATTTACCAGCTGCAACGCGGTCTTTAAGACCTTTACCAGCTTTAAATTTAGGAACCATCTTGTCCTGAGTAGTATAAGTTTTGTTAGTACCTGGAACTTTACCACTTTTACCTTTTTGAAGTGTAGCAGAAAAACCACCAAAACCTACTAAAGATACGTCGTCTTTTTTTACTAGAGCTGATGTTACAGCTTCTGTAAATGCTTTGATAGCTGCTTCAGCTTCAACCTTAGTTTTGTAATTACCACTTGCTTGCACTAGTTCAACGAATTGAGCTTTATTCATAAATCTACCCTTGAATTCATAAAGATTTTCCGAAACTACCTAAAATATAAAAATAAATTTTTACACTCAAGTAATTCAGCTATAGACACTTTATAGTTTATTTGCTTAAAGATTTCTTCTTTTTATCAAAATATGATAAAATTTTCGATGTTTTACTCTTTTTTAGTCCGAATTTTGCACGTTTTAGTAGTTTTGAGAGAACACCACTAATTTCGCTGGCAATAATTAAAGACGATAAATCCTTAAACTTTTTGTATTTATTATCGTTAGAATGTATGGATAAGAATACATCTTCTAAACCATCTCTTTCTCTATTTGTTAGTGCACTCATCAACTTAATCCTTAAGGTTATTGATTTTTCTTACAGCTCTAATGATTTCATCATCTTCTAATTGCCCTAACATTTTCATGACGGTTGAAGCAGCCTGTGGTTTAGCACGCCCCAGTTTCCAGTCCTGATATGTACGCATAGAAATCCCTAGTGAAACAGCCATATCTTTAAGAGATATTTTTTTTCCATTATTTTGAGACTCTAAAGAGTTATGAAGAATATTAAACAGATCATTAATTTGCATAGAAGAATTATACGGATTAAATACTTAAACATACATTATAAATATATAAAAATGCGATAAATATATTTATATATACTATTTATCTTATATTTAATACTATAAATTATATATGATAGGAGTAATATAGATATAAATATACGGAATACCGTGTTTTATTTTCATAAAAATGCTAAATATTTCTATGATAAAATTATTGAAGGTTTTGTTTTGGTATTATGATTCTAAGAAGATTTTTTTATCTGTTGGATGAAGAGTGATTGTATCGCCAGACTCTATTAGATAAAATGGTTCATATGACGTGGCATCAGTTTTAAATATTAGCTCATGTTCGTCATCTATTGTAAATGCAATTGTGTTGAGACCTCTTAATGGTTCATTAATTGTAATTTTTGCACTCTTGACAGCATTTATAATCTTATTTTGTTGAGATTTTAAATTGTTTATCTGCTCTTTAAGAACTGGAACTTGATCTGGTGAATGTTTCAAGGCACCCTCTACTCTATATTTTAAGTCGTTTATCTCTTTAGTTACAAAATTATATCTGCTATTTAAGGTAGGAATATCTTTATAATTAATTTTGAAAAGATTATCTTCTCCCATAACTCTTTTAATAGTTATTGAGTTTGATGCATAAACTTTTAGATGATGTTTTACAAGCCCAATAGTTACATTTTCTGCATATACACTACCACCTAGTGAGGATTCGATTTCTACATCAGTTGCGTGAACCTCACCACCCTCTAAAAGCTTTATTTTCGCACTAGCACATCTTAGTTTACCTTTATGCCTGTTTATTTCAGCAAATTTTGCTTCTTGGAGAGAGTCTTGGTGTGTAGCTCCGTCTATTTTTAGATTAACAGCTTTTAGAGTTGACTTGGCACCAATATGTCCTGTTATATGAATAGTTTCTGATGTGAGATCAACACCTTCTCCTAGGCTGTCTAGTGAAGTATCATTTTGAGAAATAATAACTTCTATTTTATTGTCTTCCTCTTTTGTTAAAGAATCCTGAACACGAGAAAGACGCTGCATCTCTATTTTATTGTCTACATAAAAATCTTTTTCATCAAAATGCACATAGCCTTTTTGCTTACTCTTATAAATCTTTTTATCATCATTTTCAATAGTCTCAATACTATCATTATCTATATAACACTGTAGGTCATCTTTGTTGTTTTTGTTGGTATTATCAACTATTTCACCAAAAGCATTTAAACCATTTTTACCAAAAATAGGTTTTATAAACTCAATTAACACTTCTCCTGAGTCAACTTCTATAATCTGATGATTTGTTGCTTTTCTTAAAAATTTCATAATAAGTTCGCTATTTCTTCTGACTTCTGGATCAATACCGGTAAAAAGAGGAAGTTTGACTTTTTTAGTAAAATTACCTTTATACAGATGTTTTATAAAAACTTTTAGTTTTTCTTTCATTTTATTATCAAAAACTTTTATTAAAAATTTGTTTTTGGCTTTTATATTGTTTAGCTCTTTTAATAGAAGTAAATATATATCTTTAGGTTTATACTTTTTATATGGAATTCTTGAATCAGGGTGTAATATAATGTAAGGGTGTATATTGTTATCTGAATAATTTATGTCATACTTTAATTTGATGATAGATCTGGAATCATCTTTTATAGTTATAGAATATAGCTGTTTAAATTCTACTTGTTCATCAATAGTTTTATCAAAATCATTGTAATAATTTAATGGATCATCTATATAAAGATTAAACTCATCTTTAGCTGCTGTTTTTATATATGTCTCAACACCGTTTAAATCAAAGTGCAGACCTGACTCTGAGATTTCATTCTCAGCAGCAAGTTTGCTAATAGCAGCGCTGATATTTTTTGTTTTGACTTTTTTACTAAGCAAGTAGATCACTATAATCGTATTTTGAAAAGTTTAAATATAGTTTTCCATCTTTTTGTGTTATTCTCGCATCACTGTCGTATACATCCAAAAATCGTTTTTTTATAATTTTTCTTTGAGAAGATTTTATGCCTAATGATTTTAGATACTCTCTTAGCTCTATTAAGCTTGAATCGTATGTTATTTCTGCTTCTTTATTTGGGTGAAAACTTTCTATCTCGTGCAGAGTTGTCTGTTCTCTTTCTAGTCTCATCTTAGTATTAACAAGTTCTAAAATATTTTTTAATTGTTCATCTTTTGAACTATAAACTTGTTCAATTTTATCTCTTTCATCACGAAGCATCTGCTCTTTGTCATCTATTAGTTTGTCAATTTTAGCTTCTAGTTGAATTATTTTATCTTTAAGAGCACTATTCTCTTTTTGATATAGTGCCAAAACTGTTGCAACAGTCGTTCTTGGCTTAAGTGCTTTAGTCGGTTGTATGGTAGTAGCTTTTTGTTCTTGATGAATTTCGCTTCTTTTGTCTTTATCTAGTGAGCTTCTTGTAACTATTATATATGTAATACCGCTTTCAATAATATAATTTAGTTTTTTTGCTCTAAGTTTTGAGTTAATCATCTCTTTAGACATTTTAAAATGTTTACAATATTCATCAATAGTTAATCTCATTTTGAATTCCCAATAATTTTTTATATATTTTAGCATAATAAAGTAATTATGAAAGTTAGTTTAAATGAAGCCTGTAATATAATTAGACAAATTTATCTTACAAAAAAGAGTTGAAATATGGGTATTTTAGATATTGTAAAACCGGGTGTACTATTTGGTGAAGATGTTCAAAAAGTTTATGACTATGCAAAAGAGAACGAGTTTGCTATTCCTGCAATTAATGTTGTAGGTACTGATTCTGTAAATGCTATACTTGAGGCTGCTGCGAAGGTAAACTCTCCTGTAATAATTCAGTTTAGCAATGGTGGAGCCGCGTACTATGCCGGAAAAGGTTTAAGTAATGAAAATGAGAAAGCAGCCATTGTCGGTGCAATCTCAGGCGCTAAGCATGTCCATATGATGGCTGAAGCTTATGGTGTTGCCGTGATTCTTCATACTGATCATGCGGCTAAAAAATTACTTCCTTGGATAGATGCACTTATAGATGCAGGAGAGAGACACTTTAAACATACCGGTCGTGCTCTTTACTCTTCTCACATGCTAGACCTCTCAGAAGAGTCTTTACTGGAAAACATCTCAACTTGTAAATCCTATTTTAAAAGAATGAATGCAATTGGTATGGGTATAGAGATAGAATTAGGTTGTACAGGTGGAGAAGAGGATGGTGTAGATAACTCTAACATCGATAACTCACTACTGTATACTCAACCCGAAGATGTGGCTTTCGCTTATGAGGAATTGATGTCAGTTTCTTCGCATTTTACTATTGCCGCATCGTTTGGTAATGTTCATGGTGTTTATAAACCGGGAAATGTGTCTTTAACTCCTAAGATTTTAGATAACTCTCAAAAGTATATAGAAGAAAAATTTAAAACTCTTCCTAAACCGGTAAACTTTGTTTTTCATGGCGGATCTGGCTCAGAACCTAGTGAGATAGAAGAAGCTATAAGTTATGGTGTTATAAAGATGAATATTGATACAGATACTCAGTGGGCAACTTGGATAGGGGTAAAAGATTACTACGAGAAGAACAGAGATTACCTTCAAGGACAAATCGGTAATCCAGATGGTGATGATAAACCAAATAAAAAATATTATGACCCTAGAAAATGGCTTAGAGATGCTCAAAAAACTCTTATTGCAAGAGTTGAAGTTGCTTACTCTGATTTAAATTCAAAAGATAGAAACTAAGTTATTGTAAATTTTTGTAAATATCCGAAATGCTTTTAGCGTTTGGGTTTTGCAAATAATACTTATTTAGAAGTTGATTTAATTTGTTTAGATTAAATCTCCAATAGCGTTCATTGTCAAAATCTTCATCAGTTTCAATTTTTACAAACAGTTCATTTATATCTATATCGCCACCGTTATTTCTTATAACTTTCAACATTAAGTTTATAAGTTCTTCTTGCGACTCCTTTGTAGTATCATCATCTGCAAGTTGCTTATTTGGTAAAAATGCATAAATCTTCCACATGCTTACAACTACGGCAATAATAAAAAATATCATCATTAGAGTTGATGTTTCAAATCTCAAATTTACAGCCTCTTTAAGTGTTTGTGTAGCTCTTCTTCAAACAGGTCATTATTTATAGGTTTTGCAACAAAACCATCCATTCCCTCTTTAAAAAATTTGGTAACATCTGATGTAAGAGTATTAGCAGTTAGTGCTACAATAGGTGTTTTATTTAATTTATTTTTCATTTCATACTCTTTTATTTGTTTCATAGCACCCAAGCCATTAAGTTCTGGCATATTTTCATCCATTAACACTAGGTCGAATTTCTTTTGTTTAAACAGTTCAACAGCCTGCTTGCCATCCTCAACAATATTATATTTAATATCGTAATCATCAAGTATAAGACTAATTAACAACTGATTTGTCTTGTTGTCTTCAGCAACTAAAACAAAACCGCTGAATTTTACTTTATCATTATTATCTTTGTTTTTATCACTCTCTACAGTTTTAGTAATTTTTTGTATATTTTCAACTGTAATATCATCTATTGCTTGTATAACAGATGTTGGTGCAAAAGGAGCATACAGTGATGTAATGTTAGTATGATTTGCCAGATTTATCATATTAGATTTAAACATAGCTATAGCTGCAATTTCTGCCTCTATAATGTCATTATTATAAGAATCATCAGGAACAAAAAAGAGTATATCATATCCCTCTTTTGTAAATTCGTTTAGTTCAATAACATTACTTATACCAAAGTCACTAAGATATTTTTTTATTAATCTTACAAATATTTCATCCTCTTGTGAAGTATTTAAAATAGCAAATCTATATTTTTTGATTTTATTCATATCAAGTAGCTCTTTTGGTGAGTTGTCAATAGCTATTATAGGAACTATAAGTCTGAATGTTGAACCTATGTTCTCTTTTGATGTGAGAGTTAGTGAAGCACTCATTAGTTTGGATAGCTTACATGATATAGACAAGCCCAAACCTGTTCCGCCATATTTTCTAGTTGTTGAGTTGTCTGCCTGTGAGAAAGGATTAAAAATTTCTTTTTGTCTCTCTTTGGGTATTCCTATACCACTATCTTGAACTAATACTATAAGAGAGTTATCATCAATAGAAATATTAACCTTTACTACACCATCTTGGGGAGTAAATTTTATAGCATTGCTCAATAAGTTTGATATTATCTGTTTTACTCTTGTATCATCAACAGTGATTGTTTTTGGTAAGTTTGGATCTATATAAACCGCGTATGTGAGGTGTTTTTCATAAGCTTTTGAAGTAAAAAGGAGTGTGCAGTCACTAAACTCTTTCATTGGGTCAATATCATGAGGTGTAATTGTAAATTTACCGCTTTGAATTTTAGAAAAGTCCAAAATATCATTTATGATAGTAAGAAGAGATTTTCCGCTTGTATCTATAATATGCAAGTAATCTAAAGATTTATCATCTTTGATACGTTTGCTAAGAATTGTTACAAATCCTAAAATAGCATTTAGAGGAGTTCTGATTTCATGAGATATGTTTGCTAAAAACTCATCTTTAGCATTTTGGGCATCAATAGCGGTATCTCTTGCCTGTGTTATCTCTATAATCTTTTTTTCAAGTTCAGCTGTTTGAAAATGTACTTTATCTTCAAGAGTTTTATTTAGTGTCTCTAGAGATTTTGTCTGCTGGGAGATTTTATCTGATATTAGTTTTATCAGCTCATTAAAAACTAATTTTAACTTTATAAGGCTTGGGTTGGTTGGTTCAGAATATGGCTTCTCAGAAAAGTCACCATCTTTCATTTGCGTAACTATTTGTGTTGTTTCATTTATAAAATTTTTATCATTCTCTAAATTTAGCAGAAGATAACGCATCTGCTTATTTATTTTATTTGCCATACTTGATATCTCATCTTTTGAGTCAATCATTATCTCTTTTGGAGCATCACTCTTAAAGTTTAAAAAATCAAAAAATTTATCCATTCCCCTGTCTAGTCTTTTTAATGATTTATCAATATCTTTTGAAAGTAAAAATGCCCCCAATAATAAAGAAAATATAGCTGTAATTGTAATTATTATTTGATAAATAAATGAGTTGTAAAGCTCCTCATTTTTTTGTTTGATATTTACTACTATTTTTGAAAAAATATAGCGTCCCAATAAGTGATAATCATTAATTCTATTAGTTGTTGTTTTAAACCATGTTTTACTATTGATATTAAACTCTGTTTCACTACTGTTTCTAATTAGCTGTTTCACTTTTTGAATATACAGATTATCTTTATTTTTATCAAGTATATCTAATTTATTATATGTGTCGGAACCATGTAAAATTATTTTAATGTTTTCGTATGCACTATCTTGAATAGTCCAGATACTGTTTAGTTTTGCCAAAGTAACAGGAGAGATCTTTTTACCATTTTGCAGTGCGACCAAACCTCTCTCTTGACCACTAATCTCTTGAAAAATTAAAAGTTTTTTTAAAATCATAATATTATTTTGTGTTTTTTCATCATTAGAGTAAAACTTTATACCCTCAGCTAGCTCAAGGAGTTGGGAGTTGATGTATGAGAAGTATAAAAAGATGCTATATGGTGTCATAGAGTTATTTGTAATATTTTTTCTTAGACCTTTTATAGAGTTTAGTAGAAAAGTTATCTTGTTGGTAAATTTTTTATTAATAATTTTTAGATTATTTTTATCTAAATCTTTTAAAAATATGTCAATTTTTTTTATTACTGTATCTGTCTTTTTTTGCTGATTTGTCAGCAGTTTTGAAAAGTATAAACTATCATTTGTATTGATGTTGTTTATGTAGCTGGAGATTAATCCCCTTTCAATTTGTATCTCATGTAAAACATTAGCGGTATTATCTATCAATGTAGAAGATGAAAGTAGATGTTCATGTGTATTATAGGTGTTGTATTTATCTATAATGTGATTTGCAGAAAAAAGTAATATAGTAATAGTTGGAAGTATTGTTATTAAGAAAAGTTTTCTATTTATTGTCATCGAATAGTTCCTTTCAATTTATGATAAAGAATTATTTATAATAAAAAATAATAATTCGTTTATACTATAATAATTTTGGTAAAATTGCAATACTAGGAATCAATAATGAATGATAAAGTATTTACAAAACCGATAAAAAAGCAGTTTGAGTTCGATGAAGAGGTTGCTGCAGTCTTTGATGACATGCTGTCTCGAAGTGTTCCATTTTATAAGGAATCTCAAAAAATTACAGAGTTTTTCGCACTAAAACACTTAAAAGATAATTCAATAATGTATGACTTGGGTTCTTCAACTGCATCATTATTAATAAATATTAGTAAAAAGTTGGAGTGTGAAGCAAGACTAATTGGACTTGATAACTCTGAAGCAATGTTAGAACAAGCCAGAAAAAAATGTGTAGCGCTTGGTGCTAATGTAGAGCTAGAGAATGCAGATATATTAGAGTATGACTATAAAGAAGCTGATGTATTTGTAAGTAATTATACTTTGCAGTTTATTCGCCCGCTAGTTCGTGAAGAGTTGGTAAAAAAAATAGCAGCTTCACTTAAAAAAGACGGAATATTTATATTTAGTGAAAAGGTTATTTCTCATCACTCTAAGCTTAACAAAGATTTGATAGAGTGTTATTATGATTTTAAAAAAGAACAAGGCTACTCGGAGTATGAGATAATGCAAAAGAGAGAAGCTTTAGAGAATGTATTGGTTCCATATAGTGAAGAAGAAAATATAACAATGGCTAAAAATTGTGGTTTTTCCCATTGTGAAGTGGTATTTCGTTGGGCAAATTTTGCAACTTTCATAGCTATAAAGTAAAATTATAAAGGGTGGATGTAACTACTTTTTACCAGACATTGCCCTTAGGTTTTCCCTCTTTACCTACAACATAATCAACAACTTTTTTGGCTTCATCACCTATAGTTTTATAGGTAACAATATCATCTTCACCACACTCTTTATGATAATACCCTTGAAGATCATAATACTCTTTACAATCGCTGTAATACTTTGCAGAGATACCGTGTTTATTTACACATGCTGAGAATAAAAATAGTGTTGAGATAAGTAGTAAATATTTAATCATAATAATGACAAAGCAAATAGTAATCCAGTTTTTTTACTATACTTTAAAACTTTCTTTTGTTTTACAATACTGAGTCAAAAAACACTCTTCACATGCAGGGTTCTTAGCCTTGCAGATATAGCGACCAAAAAGAACCATCCCCTGATGAAGCGCATGAAGATTATTCTTAAATTTTTTAACAAGAGTAGCTTCTGTTTTAAGTGCTGTTTTGTCGTCACTCAGACCAAGACGGTGAGAAACACGAAAGACATGTGTATCAACAGCCATAAGGTTCGCCCCTGTGTACTCTATCATCACAACATTAGCCGTTTTTTGCCCAACACCTCCAAGAGTTATTAACTCTTTTTCACTCATTGGTATTTTGCCATCATAAACTTCTATAACTCTCTTGGCCATAGCAACTATGTTTTTTGCTTTATTGTTAAAGAATGAACAGCTGTTAATAAGTGCTTTTACATCATCTAATTCTGCCTTAGCTAAAGCTTCCGGGTCAGGATATTTCTCAAACAGTGCTGGTGTTAATATATTTACTCTTTTATCTGTACATTGGGCGGATAGTGCGACTGCTACAACCAGTTCATATGCATTTTTATACTCTAATTCAGTAACTGCATCGCTATATCTATCAATAAAGAGTTGATGAATCTCTTGTATCTCTTTTTTGGTTGCTTTTTTCATAAGAGAAATTATATACAAAATTGCGACTTGTTTAATAACCGTTAGTATAAAATCACTAAAATCTTTATACTAAACAAGGAATATTAATGAAAACAGTAACAAAACTAGTAACATCTTTAGCTCTATTGTCTACTATGTCAGTAGCACAAACTCTTGTAACAGTAAATGGTACTTCTATTACTCAGCAAGATGTTGAGAGAGAGTTAATGCAAGCAACTCAAGGCAGATTTAACCAAGTTCCGGTTGAAAAACAAGCTGAATTTAGAAAGCAGGTGTTAGAACAGTTGGTCGCTAAAGAGTTAGTATTTGATAATGCTAAAAAAACAGGTATATTAAATTCAAAAGATTTTAAAGATAGATATGAGGAAGTTGCTCTAAGAATAAAAAAAGAGATAGCAATTCAACTATGGCAAAAAAGAGAAGTGGATAAGATTGTCATTTCAAATGATGATATGAAAACTTACTATGATAATAATAAAGAAGAGTTTAACGGTAAGAGCGCTGATGCCCGTCATATTTTAGTTAAAACAGAAGCTGAAGCTAAAGAGATCGCAAAAAACTTTGAAGGTTTAACAGGAGAAGCTTTAGTCTCTAAATTTGCTGAATTAGCAGAGGCTAAATCAATTGGACCGAGTGGAGCTGATGGTGGAAAACTTCCTACTTTTTCTCCAAGAGAGATGGTTCCTGAGTTTAGTAACAAAGCATTTAGTATGAAAGTTGGAACTGTCTCAGAGCCTGTTCAAACTCAGTTTGGTTTTCATCTTATATATTTAGAATCTAGAGATAATAAACAGATAAAGTTTACAGATGCTAAGACAGTTATTAACAAAAGATTAAAACTTGAAAAAGCCAAGTCAGTAATGTTAGATAAGATGAAAGAGCTAGAGAAAAAAGCAACAATCAAATAACTCTACCGCAAACATGCAAAATTCTCCTATCTCTAAAATAGATTTAGATGGTAGGAGTTTTTATGTAAAACGAGATGACCTGATAGATAAATATCTTGCTGGAAATAAGTACCGAAAACTCTACACACTTTTACAAACCCCCTCAGACTCCCTTAATAAAATTATCTCTTATGGCGGAACGCAGTCAAATGCAATGCTTGCTATTGCAGCTATGTGTAAAAGTAAAGGCTGGGAATTTATTTACTACTCCAAGCCAATAAGCAAACTTCAACGTGAAGAAAATTTAGGAAATTATTTTCATTCTCTAGAGCTTGAAATGCAACATGTAGAGATTGAACATGAACTATATAGAGATTTTATTGCATCTTTGAGAGTTAACTTGGATGACAGAACATTTTTAATTGATCAAGGCGGAGCGGTAGAGCAGGCAAGAGAGGGCTTGAGAGTATTAGCAGAAGAGATTAGAGCCTCAGAGTTAGATGTTAAATCTTTAGCAACGCCATCAGGAACAGGGACAACAGCTCTGTTTTTAGCTCTAGCACTTCCAGAGTATAAGATTTATACTACGCCTTGTGTCGGAGATGTAGTCTATCTAAAAGAGCAAATGAGTGCACTTCATACTATTCCAAATAACCTGGTTATTTTAGAGCCTGAGAAAAAATACCATTTTGCAAAACCGTATCTTGAGTTTTTAGAGATACAAAAAAAACTATTAGATGCTGGGATAGAGTTTGATCTGCTTTATGCACCTGGTATGTGGAAAGCTTTGTTGGAACAGATGAATGAAGAGATTATGTATATACATAGTGGCGGGGTTACTGGAAATGAGTCTATGTTAGCTAGGTATAAGCAAAAAGGCTTAAAGTTTTAGCTTCAACTGCATCTTGCACCTAATTTCGACTCTCAACGCACTACAGTGCGCCCTCGGTCGTACTTCGGCACAATCTACAGCAAATCTAAAACTTTTATTTGTAATCACTATTTTAATCTATAAAAATAATTAGATAAACGTAACTATTTCCTCCAAAGAAACTCTCTCTGGTTGGTAAGAGTTTATCTTTGCATCCTTGTCTTCATAGCCTAGTACTACACTGTATAGAAGCGCTAAGTTTTCAGGAACGTCTAAAACATCTGCAACAACTCTTCCAAACTCTGTAGTAGAACCTTGCGGACAGCTGTCAACTCCATACTCCTGTGCAGCTAACATAATAGTTTGCATATATGCACCACAATCAATAAGAACACCTTGAGCATTATCTATATTCGCCTTGTCTGTAAAAACAAAAAATACTGTCTGAGCACCAAACCATCTAAAGTTGTCATGCCACATCTTTGTTCTTTTGGCTATATCTTTTCTACCAACATCCATTAATTTGTATAGACCAACACCAGTTTCAATGCG
>DAOVJL010000148.1 GCA_030673275.1 Sulfurimonas sp. | reverse complement strand
TAGTTGCAGTTGAGGGAATATACTCTATGGATGGAGATTTAGTCCATAAAGATGTTTTTGATATCTGTGATGATTTTGACGCACTTCTTATAGTAGATGAAGCACATAGCAGCGGAGTTATCGGTGATAAACTAATGGGGGTATATGATTACTATAATATAGATATAAAACCCAACCATATTAAAATGGGAACTCTTGGGAAAGCTTATGGAAGTTTTGGTGCTTTTATATTGGCTTCAAATCATATTATAGAGTATTTAATAAATCGTGCAAAACCTATTATTTATGCAACCTCATTATCGCTTTATGACACACTTTTAGCACATAATTCATTAGAGTATATATTAAATAATCGTGAGTTTATAAAGAGTGAAATAAAACAGCGACAAAAAATTATTTATGATAAATTGGGTGTAAAAGTTGATGGTTTAATAGTTCCCATACTTATAGATGATAATAAAAAAGTAATAGAGATTCGAGATGAACTTAAAAACAGAGGCTTTGGGGTTGGCGGGATTAGACAGCCAACAGTAGAGAGAGCTATTATACGACTTATAGCGAGATTGGGAAGCTCCTGTGAAGAGTTAACTAGCCTGTGTATAAATTTAGCTAAAATAAAAGAATGAAAGTTTCCAAACTCCATATTTCTATTGATAAAAAGTGTTTAGTAGATATAAGTTTTGATATCTCATCTTCACTTGCACTTGTCGGTCAGAGCGGTAGTGGTAAAAGTTTGACTCTTAAAGCGCTGCTTGGGATGTTACCTAGCAGTATGAAGCTTGAATTAGAGTGTGATAGTGATTTTGTTTTGAGAGCAGGTGAGAGTTTGGCATTTGTGCCTCAAAACCCATTTACAGCGCTTTCACCACTTACAAAGATAAAAAAGCAATTTTTTATTCCACTTGCTAAGGTCGAAAAACTTTTTGAGCAAGTTGGCTTAGATATTGAATTTTTAGAGAGGTTTCCTCCGGAACTCTCCGGTGGACAACTTCAACGTGTTGTAATAGCTATGGCGTTAGAGTCTGAGCCGAAACTTCTTTTGCTGGATGAACCGACAACAGCATTAGATCCAGAAAACAGGGTAATAGTATTGGAGCTTTTAAAGTCTTTACAGATGGAGTTTGGATTTAAAATATTGTTTGTTACTCATGATATGATCTCTGCTAAAAGTTTATGCGAAGATATTTGTGTAATAAGAGATGGAAAAGTAGTGGAAAGTGGAGCTATGGCAGATATATTAAAAAATCCGCATGAGGGATACACAAAAACTTTAATTGATGCTAATTTTGCAAATAGGGAATTTAGAGTATGAAAATGATTAAAAATGTATCTTTTACAATTTTGCTACTTGGATTTTTATCCCCTTTTTTAGTTTTGGGATACTATCTTGTGGGAGAGACTTATAGTATCTCACCTTTAGTGGACTATAAGCCTTCTGTAACAACAAGAATATATGATAAAAATGGTAATAAAATAGCGAATATTTTTAAAGGAAAGCATAGATACTATGCTTCATTTGAAGAGATCCCACCAAAAGTTATTGAAGCACTGTTAGCCATAGAAGATACAACTTTTTTTGAGCACCCAGGTATAAATATAGATGCAATTTTTCGTGCAATTATAAAAGATATAAAAGCAAGAAAAATGGTTGAGGGTGCCAGTACAATTACCCAGCAATTAGTAAAAAACAAACTTTTAACTAGAGAAAAGAAGCTCTCAAGAAAAATAAAAGAGGTTATTTACGCACTTAAAATAGAGAGATATTTAACTAAAGAGCAGATATTGGAGAGATATCTCAATGAGATATATTTTGGTCATGGATATTATGGTATTAAGACAGCGGCAGACGGTTATTTTCATAAAAGCTTAGATGATTTAACTTTAAAAGAGATGGCTATTCTTGTTGGACTGCCAAAAGCACCCAGCAGTTATGCACCGACAAAAAATTATGAAATTTCAATGGGTAGAGCAAATCGTGTAATATCAAGAATGCATGTTCTTGGCTGGATTGATGATGATACTTATTATGAAGCTTTAGCTGAAAGTCCAAAAGTTTATGATGATACATTAACGCAAAATCTTGCTCCATTTATAGTTGATGAAGTTGTAAGACACGCAAGAAATATAGGGATAGATGATATTAAAACAGGTGGATATGAGATATATACCACGATAGATATGCGACTCCAAGAAGCTGCTAGAAAATCACTGAGAAAAGCTTATGATATGGCTTTAAAAAGATACGAGACTTACAGAGAATATGATGCAAAAAAACTAGCCAAAAATCCAAACTGGGAAGTCTCTTCAGATATGAATACAAGTCTGTTAAACGGAGCGATTGTCTCATTGGACTCTAAAACCGGAGATATTTTAGCTCTAGTAGGAAGTGTTGATTATAAAAAAAGTTCATATAATCGTGCAACCCAAGGTCGTCGCCAGCCAGGCTCTGCATTTAAACCGTTTATTTATCAGGTTGCAGTTGATTTAGGTTACTCTGGAGCAACTGAGCTTGTTGATATTGCCAGAACATATAAATATGAAAAAAATGGTGAAGAGCTTAAATGGCAACCAAAAAATTATGAGAAAAATTACAAGGGTCTGATTAGTTTAAGAGAAGCACTTGTTCATTCAAGAAACCTTGCCACTATTAATCTTGTAAATGATATTGGACTTAGAGAGCTTTTACGTGAATTTAAAAAATTTGGTATTAAAAATCTTCCTCCTGATCTATCAATATCACTTGGGACAATTTCACTTTCTCCATTGCAGTTAGCAAAGTATTACACCTCTTTTGCAAATGGCGGAGTTCAAATTGAACCAAATTTGATAAGGTATATAGATCAAAAATCAAATACAATATATGAAAAAATAGAGAAAACCAATTTTATTACTGAGGAGACTCAGGCGTATATTATGACAACAATATTAAGAGATGTTGTAAAAAGAGGAACAGGAAGACGAGCAAGAGCTAGAGGGATAGAACTAGCGGGTAAAACAGGAACTACAAATAATAATGTTGATGGTTGGTTTGCAGGTTATTCACCAACTATTGAGACTATAGTCTGGTTTGGAAATGATGATAACACCCCTATGCACAAACGTGAGACAGGCGGAAAAATTGCCGGACCTGCATTTTCAATGTATTATAAAAATGTACTAAAGCTCTACCCTCAAATTCAGAGAAAGTTTAAAGCCCCTAAAGGGATTATAGAGGTAGATATAGACGGTAAAAAAGAGTATTTTAGTGAAATATCAAAACCGCCTCGTACTAAGACAAAAGTTAAAGCTGAAGAGGAGCTATTGTTTTAGTAAATTTATAGTTTTAAAGGATAGGGTATATGAATAAGATTTTAGCACTTATTTTAATAATTACAACCCTTTTGTCTGCCCAAGAAGCACACGATATTATAAGCAAGTTAGATGAAAATATGCGTGGTAAAAACATCTACATGCAGATAAGCATGAAGATAAGTTCACTTTCACATGTAAGAACTATGAAGATGCAAAGCTACTCACAAGGCACTAAGAAAAGCTTTGTGAAAATCATCTATCCTCCAAGAGACAGAGGCATAACCTTTTTAAGTCTTGATAATCAAATGTGGCAGTATGTTCCCAAAATTGAGAGAATCATAAAAATCCCGCCGTCAATGATGCTTCAAAAATGGATGGGGAGTGATATTACTAATGACGATATGGTTAAACAGAGCTCCATAGTAGAAGACTATAATCCTAAAATTATCAAAAGAGATGGTTCTGTTGTGACTATAGAACTTATACCAAAAGAAGATGCAGCAGTTGTCTGGGGTAAAATCATCACCAACATAGACACTAAAACTTACACTTCAAATAAAGATATATTTTACGATGAAGATGGAGAAGAGGTAAGATATTTTATATATGACAAAGTGAAAAAATTTGGCAAATACTATCTTCCGACTTACTGGAGAGTCCAGTCAAGTGACAAAGAGAACAGATACACTGAGATAATTTTAGAAGAGGTTGAGTATGATAGAGATATGTC